>CAYNHA010000107.1:0-14598 GCA_964397035.1 uncultured Verrucomicrobiota bacterium | reverse complement strand
ATTCCAAAGAATTCCGGCCTGTTTAGCTTGACGCCCCCCGGCGAATCGACCAAACTTCCAACCGTGGAGGAGAACATGCGCTCCGGTGTTTTCGTTGCGCCTCTCCGCCGGTGAGGAGTCTAGGAATATGAAACAGATGACGTGGGGACTGGTGATGGCGACCGGCAAGGCCGAGCGCATTTCGTCCGAGATCGAAACGGCCTTCCTGTATTTGAACGACCGTCCCGTGCTGGCCTACTCTCTTTCCGCGTTCATGCAGTGTCCCGACATTTCCGGCATCGTGGTCGTGGTGAGCCGCGAGCGGGCGGAGAGCGTGCTGGGAATGGTGCAGATGCTGGGCTTTTCCAAGGTGAAGAAAATCGTCGTGGGAGGTGCCCGGCGCGCCGCCTCCATGGCCGCGGGTCTGGAGCATGTGGACGAGGATGTGCATTGGGTCTGCGTGCATGACGCCTCGAGGCCCCTGTTGAGCGCGGCCCTGATTTCCGAGACCGTGAAATGCGCGGGACGGCATGGATCGGGGGTGGCGGCGGTGGAGATTTCCGATCCGGTGGTGGGGGCAAAGAAAGGGATCATCGATTCGCGCAAGGATGTGGACGATCGCCTTTGGATGGCCGTTTCGCCGCAGACCTATTCGCGCGAAGCGCTGGTGAAGGCGTATCCCAAATCGGCGAAGAGCCGCGAGAACCACGAAGATGATTTGGCCGCCATGATGGCGATGGGAGTCGAAGCGAGGCTGGTTCCCACGACGGAGATTTCGTTCCGGATCCGCTCGGCCGAAGATCTTGCTCCCGCGCTGGCCCTGATGAAGTAGCGGTTGATTTTGGATTCGGCGGGCTGGAATATAAAACGCTGAAAAAGTATTGCATTTCCTAGGGAATTGGAGCATAACCCCACACGCAGATTGGGCCCCTGAACGGAAAAACCCATCTTGAAAAGAAACAGAAGAAACTAAGGAGTACGGATAATGGCAAAGGCGATGACAAAGAGCCAGATCGTGGCGGCAGTGGCTGAGAAGGCCGAAATCACCAAGAAGCAGGCGGGCATTGCGTTGGAAGCCCTCTCGGCTTTGGCGTACAAGAACGCGAAGAATGGTTTCACCGTCCCCGGCTTGGGCAAGCTCGTTCTGGTGCAGCGCAAGGCTCGCCAGGGCCGCAACCCCGCGACCGGCGCAGTGATCCAGATCAAGGCCAAGAAGGTCGTGAAGTTCCGCGTGGCAAAGGCCGCGAAGGATGCGATCCTGGGCGCCAAGTAATCCGTCGCCAGATGGATTCAAAGGGCCGCGGCTTGTGCCGCGGCTTTTTCGTTTTACGGCACGGAAAGAGGACTATCACTTATAATTATAAGTGATAGCTTCTGTTGGATTCCTTCTTTTCTTTTGAAGCCAGGGAAGGCAGCATGCGGGCATGAAATGGGATGCGTTGGAGCCTATGGCCAAGCAGGAACTGGAAGCGCTGAAGCGCAGCCTGCCGCAGGAGGTGAGGCAGCCGGCGCAGGATCTCCCGGTGGTGCTGATGGCGAGGCCCACCCGCGCCATGGTGAGGGAAGATGGACTCGATCCGGATTTGCTGGGGCTGTTCGTGGGGCCGAATTGCGTCGAGGGACTGGAGGGCGGAGGAGATCCCTTGCCGCCCGAAATTCTCCTGTTCCTGGAAAACCTATGGGAGTTCTCGGAAGGCGACGAGGTTGTTTTTCGCGAAGAGGTGAGGGTGACCTATCTTCATGAACTGGGTCACTATCTCGGCCTGGAGGAGGGCGAGCTGGAGCAGCGGGGGCTGGAGTGAAGGCGTTGCTTCAGGAACCGGATGATTTCTTCTTTGGCTTTTTCTTTTCGGTGGCGGAGGGGGGCAGGTCGGAGAGTTTTTCCGATCCGTGGCGCTTGACCGGGGCCGCCTCGTAGAGGGCCATGGCTTCGGGAAGATGTTTTCGGAGCTCCTTGGTTCGCAGATAGTCGCGCGGGTGGGTGGAGAAGATGCTGAGGACCATTTCGACCTGATTGTCGCTGGCGCCGGCCAGGCGTTCCCATACGCGCGGCGCGGCGGATGGATCATAGCCGGCCTTGGCCATGTACATCATGCCCACGCGGTCGGCCTCCAGCTCGTCCGCCCGGGAATACTTGGTGACGATGAGGCCGTCGTGCACGAGCATGAGGCCGCCAAAAAGAAGCTGGAGGTCCTCGTCGTCTTCGATGGAGGCCCAGATCAGGCCGCCGGCCAGCAGAAGGTTGGGGAGCATTTCCCGCGTCATGGCTTCGGTGGAATGGCGGCAGTTGACGTGGGCGATTTCATGGCCGATCACGGCGGCCAGTTCGTCGACCGTTTTCACCAGCCCTTCCTTCTCGTCCCAGAGTCCTTCGAAAACCATGACGTTGCCTCCGGGGAAAGCGTAGGCATTGACGATTTCGGGATCGCCCACGTAGGTGGCGGCATAGGGGAAGTTGGTGATGCCGGCAACCGACGTGATGTTGCGCGTGATTTCCTTCACGAGCGAGACCCGGACGGGATCCTGGTTGACGGGTGTTTTCTCCTTTTTCAGTTCGCCGACGGTTTCCTTGTAAAAACTTTTCCCGAGCTCGATGTCCTCGTCGAAGCTGTAGGCATTTTGGACGCTCTTTCCGGTGACAAGGTCCGTGGTGGCGCACCCGGAGGCGAAGGCGAGGAGGACAGGCAGAACGCAAAGGGGAACATAAGCATTCATTTTCATGGATTGTTTTCCTTCAATGGGGTGAATCATAGCGTGTTTTGGACGCTGGAAAATCATTTTTTGCGGAAATGGCGCATCCGGAGTCTGGTTTTGGATTGAAACGGACGTGCGGTTGGCATAGGAAGGAAGCGCGATGCAATCGATCCAACTCATCTATGTCAAAAACATCGTGTCCAGAACGGTGCAGGGGACCTTTCAGGAAATTTCGTTTGCCGTGCGCGTGCGGGACATCGGCTTCGGAAAAAGCGTTGTCCTCCACTGGTGCGGGGAAGACCGTGTGTGGCGGGAGACACCGGCCGAATTCCGGACCGCGCTGGGCGATGGCTTCGAGGTGTGGGTTGCGGAAGTGGCGGTTCCCCTGACCATGGAGTCGTCCATTCCGGGCAATATCCAGTTTGCCGCCTGCCTGTCGCACCATGGGGAGACGCATTGGGACAGCCGTTTCGGAATGAACTACCGTTCCGACGCGGATTCGGGTGTGATTGTGTTCGAACCGGTGGACCTGCGCGTGGTCGGGTGCAGTCCACATTTGGGGCCGGGACTGCTTTCGCTGCCGCTGGAGGTGGCGGTGCGGCAGGAAACGGGGCCGGAGTCCGTCACGGTTCACTGGACCGAGGATGGATGGGCCACGCGGCACCAGGCGCATGCCTATTTCCGGCGCAACCACTGGGATCTGACCATGGGCAGCAATGCCCGGAATCCCAACCGCTACGGGTGGGAGGTGTGGGCCGCGCGCATCCCTCTGCAACACGCCTACCGCGTGGAATTCGCCGTGGAATGCCGGAGCCGTTGCGGAACCTTCTGGGACAACCAAGGAGGCCGAAACTACCGTGCCAGCCGCGGCACCCTGCGGGCGATGGCGCTTAATCTGCACACCTATCAGGAAACGGACCAGCTTCGGAAATTCGAGCAGGTGGCCCGGGCCATCCGGGAGCAGCAGATCGACATCGTCTGCCTGCAAGAGGTGGGCGAACAGTGGAACAATGGCGCGGGGGATTGGAATTCGAATGCTGCACGCATCATCAACAGCCACCTGCCCGTTCCGTACCACTTGCACACGGATTGGTCCCATCTGGGCTTTGACCGCTTCCGCGAAGGAGTGGCCATCCTGAGCCGCTATCCGTTTGCCTACACCGATTCGGGCTATGTGTCGGACAGCCACGATCCTTTCGACATCCATTCCCGCAAGATTGCCATGGCGCAGGTCCGGGTGCCCTATATAGGGAAAATCAACGTGTTCAGCGCCCACCTGAGCTGGCCGAGTGGCGGATTCTACCCGCAATTCGATCGTTTGCAGCGCTGGGCTTCCGAGCGGCACACGGCCGATGTGGCGGCCACACTGGTTTGCGGCGACTTCAACATTGCGGCCGGGAGCGAAGCCTACCGGCATATCGTGGACACGGGCGAATACGAGGACCAATTCCTGAAGATTGTGTCCCCGCCGGTGTTTCAACGGGTTTTCCGCGAGAGGCAGGGCGATGCGATGCGCCTGCTGGCGCAGGATGGGCGCATCGACTATCTGTGGCTTCGGAATGGAAGCCGCCTGAGGGCCATCCGCGCCGAAGAAATCTTTACGGCGTCCCGCTATGGACGCGTGTCCGACCACACCGCCTATTGGGTCGAATTCGAGCCGAGGTGATGCCATGGAATATGCCGAACAATATGCCGCACCGACCGAAGCCTTTCTGGGGCCGCTCTATCCGCGCCGCAACGAATTCCGGGAGTTGTTCTACCTGCGCTGGGGGCGCATCCATTTCCGCGTGGACTGGGGCTCGGAAATGAACCTCAAGGTCGTTCTCAAGGTGTTCCACGAGGACGGCACGTTCGAGCAGTATTTGGTGCACACGGACCCGTGCGGCGGGGATTGGAAAAGCCACCGGAGGGCCACCCGCGACATTTTCATCCATCCGCAGTCGCTCCACCAGGGCCGGGTCACATGCGTGAAGTTTTCGTACATTGTGCATCACCAGTTCCGCTCGATCCCGTCCCAGTACGAATATATTTTCATGGACGGCCCCGAATTTCGCAACGAAGGCGAAGTGCGTCGGCACATCAGCGAACAATGGGCCACGCCCAATCCCTACCGCACGCACGAGGTGGACGCGGGCCAGTTGCAGCGCGACGTGGACTGGATGAACCACCATTACGAGTCGATCAACCTCACCCCGAAGTTCACCAAGGGCCAGGCGTGGCATCCCTATCATCCCAAGCGCTATATCCACGACATGATCGACACCATGATCTGGCGCCAGCAGACGGCGGCCGGGCGGCCCTGCGGCATCAAGGTCTGCGTGGACTGCATCGATGACGGGGATTTCATCCGGCACCTGACCCATGCCCACCGGTGCGGCGTACCCGTCCAGGTCATCGTCGACTGGCGGAAGATGACGCTGACCAACAGCGAGAACTATCTGGCGCTGAAACGGTCCGGCATCGAGCTGCTGGGAGAGGTCTGCACCACGCAGGACCCCATGGCCGAAGTGGCCACCGACATGCACAACAAGTTCATTGTTTTTGGCGATGAAGACGCCATTGTCGGTTCGTTCAACATCACGTTCGACCGCTGGGGCAGCAACTGGGAATCGGGCATGACGTTCCGCTCGCACGGGGTCTGCCGCTTGCTCGACAACATCTTCCAGGCTTGCCGGGGCGGCGTGATCCAGCGCTATGGCATCGACCCCATGGCGCCGTTCAACCTGCTGTATACCTTCAACCGCAGCGCCATGCTCAATGGCCGCTACTATCGCCCGCACCAGGCCATCCTGGGCGAGATTTCCCGCGCCCGCCATTCGATCCACCTGTGCCTCTTCCTGATCAACGAACTGCGCGGGGAACACGGCGACAGCGTGATCGATGCGCTGATCCAGGCCAAAAACCGCGGGGTCTATGTGCGCGTGATCCTGAATGGGCACCTGGCGTGGGAAGGAGACCCGGCCCGCGAACGCTCCATGCAGGAAGAACTTCAGCGGCCGTTGTTGCCCGCTGTGCGTCGCCTGCGCGATGCGGGGCTTCCCATCGCGCTGGTCTACGGGGTTCACGACCGGGCCGTTCCCTACTCGCCGATCCATTCAAAACAGTGCGTCATCGACGAGCAAATCGTGCTGGATGGCAGCTTTAACTGGTACAACACATCGGTGCTTTCCCACGACCTGATGGTGGTGGTGAACAACCGGGAGGTGGCGCGGCTCTATCTCGAAGAGGCCCGCCAAATCCTGGAAGGCTTCCGCGTGGTCTGGATCAGCCTTTCCCGCTAGCCGGAGCCGGCTTCGGTTTTTGATTCGGGAAAACGTTTTAGGATGGCCAAGGGCGAGGAGGGAAGGGTATCTTTCCGCCTCGATTTGTTTCCGGAGAGAACACCGGACACTCATAACCGACTGGTGGAGCACGCATATGATTGTGGTGATGAAAAAAGGGGCCGATGAAGCCCAAGTGACGGCGATTTCGGACTTGGTCGAGGGCTGGGGCCTGAAGGCCCATGTCAGCCAGGGTGCCGAACGGACCGTGATCGGCCTGATTGGCGACGAAGCCCAGGCTCAGGCTCCCTCCCTGGAAATGATGCCAGGTGTTGAAAAGGTGATGCCCGTCCTGAAGCCCTACAAGCGGGCCAGTTCGGAATTCCACCCGGAAAAGACCCTCATCAAGATTCCTCCCGCCCGCCATGGCGACCGCGGCTTGACGATTGGCGGAACGGGCGTGGTGGTCATGGCCGGCCCATGCTCGGTGGAAACGCGCGACATGATTTTGTCGCTGGGCGCATTTTTGAAGGGCGCCGGGGCCCACATGCTGCGGGGAGGGGCCTTCAAGCCCCGCACCTCGCCGTATGCCTTCCAGGGGCTGGGTGTCGAAGGCTTGCGCTATCTGGCCGAAGAACGGTCGGTGGTGGGCCTGCCGGTCATCACCGAAGTGATGGACACGCGCGATGTGGAAATGGTGGCGGAATTTGCCGACATCATCCAGGTCGGCGCCCGGAACATGCAGAACTTCAATTTGCTGAAGGTGCTGGGGCGATGCAAAAAGCCCGTGATGCTCAAGCGCGGACTGGCCAGTACGCTGGAAGAACTCTTGATGAGCGCGGAATATGTCATGAGTGAAGGCAACACCGAGGTGATCCTGTGCGAACGGGGAATCCGAACCTTTGAGAAATTCACGCGCAACACGCTCGACCTGAGCGCCATTCCGGTGTTGAAGCGCGAAAGCCATCTGCCGGTGGTCGTGGATCCCAGTCATGGCGTGGGCCATTGGGATTTGGTGGCCCCCATGGCCAAAGCGGCCATTGCGGCGGGTGCGGATGGGCTGATTCTGGAAGTACACCCGGATCCGGCCCATGCCGTTTCCGATGGCCCGCAATCGCTCACCCCCAAGCGTTTCAAGGACCTCATGTCCGAACTGGAACTGGTGGCCCGGGCCGTGGGGCGGAACCTGCACTAGGCGTTTTCATCGCCGACCAAAATTGAATCCAATGACCAAGGAACCGTGCATTTCGATTTTGGGGCTGGGGCTGATGGGGGCCTCGCTGGCCATGGCGCTGCGGAAGCGGGGCTATGCGGGGCGCCTGGTGGCGTATGCGCGCAAGGAGGAAACCCGCGCGGAAGCCTTGGACCGCGGCATCGTGGACGAGGCATTTGCCGATCCGGATCTGGCCGTGAAGCCGGCAAGCCTGGTCGTGCTCTGCGCACCCATCCGCGCCTGCGCGGATCTGGCCGCCGACATCGCCCCCGTCCTCCAACCGGGAGCCTTGGTCACGGATGTCGGCAGCACCAAGGGCTGGATGTGCCGTCAAATGGCCGGAATTCTGCCGCCGGGCGTGTTCGTGGGGAGCCATCCGATTGCGGGGTCCGAAAAGCAGGGGTTGCAGTCCGCCTCGGCCGATTTGTACGCGAAGGCACTGACGGTGGTGGCCTCCCATCTGGACGTGTCCGAGGATGCCCTCGAGCGCGTGGAGGAGTTGTGGAAATCGGCGGGGTCTCGGATCTGCCGGATGGAGCCGGAGGATCACGATCGACTGTTGGCCCGCACGAGTCATCTGCCGCATGTGGCGGCGGCGGCGTTGGCCAAGGCCATAGGCCGCGACTCGGCTGAAAAGGTTGGAACTTTTTGCGGGACAGGCTTCTACGATTCGACCCGTGTGGCGTCTGGCTCCACCGAAATGTGGCACGACATCCTCATGACCAATGCGACGGCAGTGGCCGAGGAATTGAGGGCTTTCAAAGCGGAGGTCGAACGAGTATATGATGACCTCCAAGCGGGTCGTTTAGGCGATGTGGCGAAATTTTTGGAGCGGGCCCGGGAGGCTCGCGCGGAACTGTTGAGGGGACGCGGCCATTGAGCCCCGTCCGTAACCCATAGAAATATCAGGCAACAACATGGTCATTCAAAAACAGACAAAGATCGTGCATCCCGGCGGGTTCAACGGCGGCGTGGTCCGCGTGCCCGGCGACAAGAGCATTTCGCACCGGACGGCCCTTCTGGCGGGCATTTCCTCTGGCACCTCGGAAATTCGTGGTTTTTTGCAGGCAGAGGACTGCCTGAACACGCTGAAAGCCATGGAATCCTTTGGCGCGCGCTCGTGGGTGGATGACGAAGGGGTGCTGTCCGTTCAAGGCACAGGCGGCAAGTTCATCGAGCCGGTGGGTCCGTTGGATGTCGGCAATTCGGGCACGGGCATGCGGTTGCTGGCGGGGCTTTGCGCGGGATCGCCGATTCAGGTGACGCTGACGGGCGACGAATCGCTGCAATCGCGCCCCATGCGGCGCATCAAGGAGCCTTTGGAGCTGATGGGGGCGAAGGTGGAGCTGACGCCGCAGGGCACCGCTCCGATGACGATCCACGGTGGCAAGCTGCACGGCATTGAATACTGCCTGCCGACGGCGTCGGCGCAGGTGAAGAGCTGCTGCATCCTGGCGGGACTATATGCCGAAGGGCGCACCACCGTTCTGGAGCCCATCCCCACGCGGGACCACACCGAGCGCATGCTCCGCGCGGTGGGAGCGCCGATTCGCGTGGAAGGGCAGAACATTTCCATCGAGGGCTACGGCCCGAAGGGTCCGAAATTCCTGGCGCGGCCGTACGTGGTGCCGGGCGATTTTTCATCGGCGGCCTACTGGCTCGCCGCGGGCGCGGTCATCCCCGGCGTGACCGTCCGCGTGGAAGGCGTGGGTCTCAATCTGCGGCGCACGGCGCTGCTGGATGTGCTGCGCCGCATGGGCGCGCGCGTGGAGATCGAGCGTACCTCGGCGCCGACGGATCCCGAAGTCTATGGCAACGTGACCGTCTATGGCGCGGAGCTGAAGGGCACGGAGGTGGGCGGCGCGGAAATCCCCAACCTGATCGACGAGCTGCCGCTGGTGGCAGTGCTGGGTGTCCTGGCGAAGGGTCGCACCGTGATTCGCGACGCCAGCGAATTGCGCGTGAAGGAATCCGACCGCGTGGCCGTGATGGTCGAAAACCTGGCCGGCATGGGCGCGCATGTGACCGAGCAGGCCGATGGCATGATCATTGAAGGGCCCACGAAAGTGTCGCCCACCAAGAGTATCCGCAGCTATGGCGACCACCGCGTGGCCATGAGCATGTCGATTTTGGCGATTTTCGCCGATGCGCCGGTGTGCATCGGCAATGTGGCGTGCGTGGATACGTCGTATCCGGAATTCTGGGACCAACTCAGCAACTTGGGAGTGAATGTTGAATAATCAAGTGACCATTGTGGCGGTGGATGGCCCCTCGGCCTCCGGGAAATCGACTGTTTCGCGCCGGACGGCCCAGGCCGTTGGCTTCATCTATGTGGATTCCGGGGCGCTGTATCGCGGCATCACCTGGAAATGTGTGAAGGAAGGCGTGGATGTGAAGGATTCGCAGGCCGTGACCAACCTGCTCATCCGCATGAACATGTCCCTGATGCTGCGGGACCAATCCGTGGCCTACTTGATCGACGGCGAAGATCCCGGCCAGGAAATCCGTGCCGAGCCCGTGCGCGAGCGCGTGGCCGACATCGCCGCGCAGCAGGCCGTCCGCGTCTACATCGTCGAAAAACTGCGCCTGATGACGAAGTTCGGCAACCTGGTCATGGAAGGCCGAGACATCGGCACGGTGGTGTTTCCCGACACTCCGTTCAAATACTATCTCGACGCCGATCCGGAGGAGCGCGCACGCCGCCGGGCTGCCGAAATCAAGCAGCAGGAGGGCAGTGACGATGTCAATGCCGTGCTCAGTTCGCTGCGCCGCCGCGACCAGAAGGACTCCAGCCGCGCCACCGCGCCGCTGCAAATCGCCCTCGGCGCGAAAATCATCAACAGCACCGGCATGTCCATTGAGCAGGTGGTGGACACCATTGTGTCGGACCTGAAGAAAAACGGGGCCGTTTCCTGACCCATGCGGGAAGGTTTTTTCCAGAGTCCGCTGTATTGGATTTCGCGGTTTGGCGTCTGGTTGGCGCTGAAGCTGAAGTACCGCATGAAGGTGGAGGGGGTCCAGAACGTCCCTCGCACCGGCGGCGCGGTCCTGGTGGCCAACCATTGCAGCTATTTGGACCCCCCGGTCATGTGTTGCTGCAGCAAGAACCGCATCGTGCATTTCATGGCGCGCGACACGCTCTTTTCCAGCGGGTTTGCCAAATGGTATTTCAACAGCGTGCGGGTGATTCCCCTTGATCGCACGCGCGGCGATCTGGCCGCCCTGCGCAAGGCGATTTCCATGCTCAAGGATGGGCACGTGATCGGCCTGTTCCCGGAAGGCACCCGTTCGCCCGACGGACAGATGCGCGAGGCCAAGGGGGGGATCGGTTTCCTGATTGCCAAGGGGGATGTCCCGGTGGTTCCCATCCACATTTCCGGCACCTTCGATGCGTTTCCAAAGGGTTCCTCCCGGTTCCGTCCGGCCCGCATCACCGCGCGCGTGGGCAAGCCTCTTCAGCCGGAGGAGATTCGCGCCGCCATGCCCGAAAAAGGCGATTACGAGGCTGTGGGCGCGCTCATCATGGGCCGCATCGCCGAGCTGGCGGGTGCGGCTACCCGCTAGGACGAGGTTTGACGCCGGGTTTCCGACATGAAACCGACATCGGAAGAACTCGCGATTCTGCAGCGCCATGTCGGAGACTTCACCCCGGACATGGTTGCGACGCTGTTGCGCAACATCGAATACGTCATCACGCCGGAAGTGAGCCTCTATGTGCCCACGCTGGGGCAATGCGACTATGCGGTCACCGCAGGCCACACGCATCCCGCCTGGTCGTTTGTCTACTCCTTGTCCTTGTCCGGCGGCTATGAACTGGAGGGGCGGCGGGTGGAGACGCCCCGGAACAAGGGGCCTTGGATTTGGGCGCTGGCGCCGGGGGTGGAGCATAGCGAGGAGCGTCTGGAAGGACACAACAGCTATATTGCCTTCTTCATCGATACGCCCCTGTTTGCGTCCGTGCTGGCCGAATATGGAGTGACGCTGGCCGACCTGCCGCGGCATCAGGCGCTTCCCGCGGATGAGCCGCTGTATGAGGCCCTGACAGCCTTTTTCCGCGAAGGGCGGGAGCGGCGCCCCGGCCGGGAATCCCTGCTGCGCGCCTTGGCCATGGTGATCGCCCACCGCATGGTGCGGCTTCTCAAAGGGGATGTTGCGGAGAGTTGCCGCGGCGATTGCATGGAGATTCATCGGCTGGCCGGCTGGCTCAAGGGACGACTGGAGGAACACCTCACCGTGGCGCAAATGGCGGATTTCCTGCACATGTCGGAGTCGAGCCTGAACCGGTTTTTCAAGCGCGAAACCGGGCAGAGCCCCATGGAGTTCGCGGCCCGGCTCCGGCTGGAGCAGGCGCGCGTCCTGCTGGGGACGGGGAACGATTCCATCACCGAAGTGGCGCAACGGTGCGGATTCGGCTCCAGCTCCCATTTCTCCAGCGCGTTCGCCGCCGCCTTTGGAATCTCGCCGCGCGACTATCGCAAGCGCCTCGCGCCGAATTGACGGAATTACGCAACATTTTGGCGGAACGGTGCAAGACGTCCGGGCGTCCACTGCGCTAGGCTGACCTTCATTGAATTTGGAGAAAAGAACAATGAATGTCAAAAAATCACCGAAACTGAGCGCCTATGCCGCGCTGCCTTTGCTTACGATCGTTCTGTTTTCGCTGGCCTCGCTCTTCTTCGTCTTCGTGCTGGGCGATCCGTCGCCGGTGCCGGTGTTCGTGATTTTTGCGCTCATCTGGAGCGTGACCATGATGCTGTTCGCGGTGCTGCCCGGAAAAGGAAAATCCATCGCGCGCGGGGCGGCCATGTTTCTCGTGGGCTCGTTCATCCTCGTGCTGGCGGGTCTGCTGGGACGCAACAATTTCCAGATCGAGGGATTCTTCTTCCAGATCTTCTCGGGAACCCTGAGCGGCGTGATTGTTCACTTCGCCGTTGGCAAGATTCTGGGCCCCGTTCTCACGGGCCGCGCGTGGTGCGGCTGGGGATGCTGGACAGGAATGATCCTCGACCTGCTGCCCTACAAGGGCGGCGCCGCATGGCGGGGCACGGTTCTGCCCCGGCTGCGGGCGGTGCATTTCGCGCTGGCCCTGCTGCTCACCGGCGTTCTGTACTACGGCTTTTCCTACACCACCGTCCAGACCGATCCCGAAGCCATGAAGGTGGGGATGGGCACCGTGGCGGGGCTCCTCTGGTTTGCCGTGGGCAACGCGCTCTACTACGTGGCCGGGATTGCGTTGGCCATCGCCTTCAAGGACAACCGCGCCTTCTGCAAATATCTGTGCCCGGTGACGGTCTTCCTGCGGACCGGCACCCGCGTGGCGTTGCTCCGGATCCAGGGCGACTCGAAGCAGTGCACCTCCTGCGGAACCTGCACTTCGAGCTGCCCCATGAGCATCGACATCCCGGCCTATGTTGCCGAAAACCGCCGCGTGGCCTCCACCGAGTGCATCCTCTGCATGAAGTGCGTGGCCGCCTGCCCGACCGCGTGCCTGAAGACATCGGTGGGATTCGACGTGGCTTCCGGCGAACATCTGCGCCGGTCGGCTTCATAGGAAAACCGGCGTTTTCCACAGTGTGGAAAAATCGGCTCCACGTTTTCCATGGTGTGGAAAACTTTTTTCCACAGTGTGGAAAACCTATTTTTTCTTGCCGGAGATTTTGGGTTCGGTGCCCGCGAGAAGGCGGCGGATGTTGGCGCGGTGCTTGAGGATGGTGAGCAGGCCCATGACGACCAGTGCGCCGGCCAGCAGGTGATTGCCTGTGCGGTCCATGGCGATGAAGGCGGCGGGTACGGCGATGGCGGCGAGAATGGAGCCCAGCGAGACAAAGCGCGTGAGGAGCACGACGATGGCGAACACCACGAAGCCGATGCCGACGGCGGCGGGCGCGATGCCGAGCAGCATGCCCGCGCTGGTGCTGACGCCCTTGCCGCCTTTGAAACCGAGCCAGACCGGCCAGTTGTGGCCGGCCACGGCGGCCACGCCGCAGGCGAGGCCAAGCCACGCGGGCGGGGGCGAAACCATCATCGGGAAGACGAAGGCGGGGACAAAGCCTTTGACGGCATCGAGGATGAATGCCGCAATGCCCCAGCGCTTGCCGACGCACCGGTAGACGTTGGTGGCGCCGATGTTGCCGGAGCCGACCTTTTGCAGGTCCACGCCTTTGAGTTTCGCCAGAAGCAGGCCAAAGGGGATGGCTCCGAGCAGATAGGCCGCCAGAATCAGGAATAGGTTTGCTGTCATGCGGGAAAGATGCAGGGGGGAGCATCAAAACGCAAGTGCAAGAAAAGTGTTCGCGTGGGCGTCTAGGCAAGCGGCGTGGACCGGGCGTGGGCGATGGCCAGTTGGCCGAGGCAGATTCCCGCATCGTTGGGCGGAATGTCCCGATGGGTCCAGACTTGGTAGCCTTCGGCACGGAGGCGGCGCTTGGCTGATGATAGCAAGAGGCGGTTCTGGAAACAGCCGCCTGACAGGCATACGTTGGGAACATTTTCGCGGCGGGCCACGGCGACCATCATCTCGACCAGGGTGGCGTGGAATCGTGCTGCCGCCACGGGCAAGGGCTCGCCCAGTTGCAGTATCTGCTCGATCATGGGGGCCCAGTCCAGGGACTCGTGGAGCCAGCCGAACGGATAGGGGGGAGCGGCTTCCACTCCGGTGGCCGCGGCTTCCAGTTCCATGGCGGCCTGACCTTCGTGCGACATGCACTGGCGCAGGCCCAGCAGCGAAGCGACGGCGTCAAAGAGGCGCCCCGCGCTGCTGGTTTGGACCACGTTGATCCCCTGGCGCAACATGGAGTCGAGAACAGATATTTCTGATTCTGAAAAACCGGGCGGGGGATGGGCTGAATTCATCGCGCGCAGGACGCCCAGCGCGGCGCGGCGCGGTTCGCGCGCGGCGGCATCCCCGCCCACGAGGGGAAACGTTCGGAGTCCCGCCGCGTGCCGGAAATCCGCGCGTGTGCAAATGAGGAATTCACCGCCCCAGAGGGTGCCATCGGTTCCAAGGCCGGTGCCATCCCACGCGATTCCCAGCACGGGACCGTCCAACTCGTTTTCGGCCATGCAGGCGGCGATATGCGCATGGTGGTGCTGTATCCGTTCCACGGGAACACCCAGTTCCGCGGCGCCGGACGTGGAGGCATAGTCCGGATGCCAATCGGCTGCGGCGCGGACGGGGCGCAGGCCGTGCAATTCCGCCAGATCGTTCACCGTCCGCATCCAGAGGCGTGCGGCGCCTTCGTGGTCGAGGTCGCCGATGTGCGGACCCATCACGGCACGGCCACCTGCGGTGAGGGTCACGGCGCTTTTCATTTGAGCGCCGGCGGCCAGAAGCCCGTCGGGAGCGCCGGGCAGGGGCATGGAATAGGGCGAGAGGCCGCGGCCGCGCCGCATCATCAGGGGCTCGCCATCGCAGAGCGTCATGACGGAATCATCCATGGGGCGGGCGATGGG
>CAYNHA010000106.1:0-11744 GCA_964397035.1 uncultured Verrucomicrobiota bacterium | reverse complement strand
GTCAGTGCTTCATTCGGCCCGTTGCCCTGGACATTTTGACGGAGGCCGGGAAAATCCTCGGCGGGGCCATCCGGCGCTACGGTGACACGGTATTGTACCAGGGTTCGCTGCAACTGTCGGATGCGCGGCCGCGTGCCGCGGAACTGGAGGCGGCCATTCTGCGTGGCCTCGAGGAGGAATGGGCCTTGTGCTGGAAACCGTGCGGCCTTTCCGGTTCCCTGCAGGCCGCCGCCGCGGATTTGGAAACGAAATACCGATCTCCAGAATGGCGCCGAAAGTGGTGAGTTTCGGCGTTTTCCACCGTGTGGAAACATTTTTTCCATTGTGTGGAAAAATCGCAAAAAAGTTTTCCTTGCTGTGGAAAAAGTTGACTATGTATTATAATAACTTGTTTTTTGAAAGGCCGGGGGAAATGTGGTGTCGGGGCGGCTATGGGGAGGTGAGGGGTGTGGCGGCGGGGTTGAACCAGTTGGTGCCGTCGGGGGAAAGCCAGAGGGAGTAGTGGCGGGTTTGGCGGGGGGGAAGATTGGTTTCGAGGAAGAGGCGGTTGGTGGTGCTGGCGACAAACGCCCCGGAGGTGGGCGTGACAGGATAGCCGTTGGTGTCGGCGCGCAGAAGCGTGCGCCAGCCGGGAAGTCCGCAGCTTGCCGGGTTGGTCCATCGGAGCAGGACGGCGTTGTGGAGGGGAATGGCGTTGAGCTTGAAAGGGGTGAAGTTGACGTTGGTGTGGTATTCCAGATGCAGCCGGGCCGTTCGCTCAGGGGTGTTTTGGATGAGAGAGCCTTCGCGGGTCCAGACGTGGCGCATGCCTTGCTCGCCGTAGGCGTTGGTGGAGGAGAATATAAACACGATGGGCGCGCCGCTGGTCCAGCCGGTGGAGGAAACGACTTCGCGGACGAGTGCGGAGAGGTCGGGGGTGCGTTCGGCGTCGGTTTGGGAATTGTAGCCGAAGGCGGGCATGTCCCATTCCATGGCGGCGGTGGTGAGCGGGCGGGAGGAGAGGTTGCGGGGGGTGGAGGCGAAGGTGGAGGGGGTGGTGGATTTCTCGGCGCGGATGGTGACGTGGGCGGGTTCGGCGCGTGCGGAGGTGGAGGCAAACTGGATATAGGCGCGGGTGACAAGGGAGGAGCGGGGGAGCTGCACGTTCTGAAAGCGGAATCCGGAGAACATGTCGGAAGAATAGGCGAGATAGATGAAATCTTCGCCGAGGTTGACCGTGGAGTTGTATTCGTAGGCATCGTCGGAGTTGGCGGCGATGCGGTAGTCGTCGCCGGTTTCGGGGAGGACGGTGATATAGGCCGCCTTGGCATTGGTGTGGCTGCCGCCTGGGCCGGTGGCGATGAGGGCAACGGAGTAGGTGCCGGTGGCGGCGTAGGAATGGAGGGGATTGGGGGTGAAGGAGGATTGGCCGTCTCCGAAGGTCCAGAGGAAGTTGGTGGTGGCGCCGGTGGTGAGGTTGGTGAACTGCACGGCCAGAGGATAGCCGCCGCTGCGGGGAAAGGCGGAGAAATCGGCGACGGGAGGCGGAGGCAGAGCCTCGACGGCGCGGTCGACGCGGCAGGTGTCGGAACCGGATGCGGTATAGGCAACGAGGGAGACGGTGAAGGTGCCTGCGGTGGAAAAAACATGCGCCGGATGGGTCTGGGTGGAAATGGAACCGTCGCCGAAGTCCCAGCGGTTGGAGAGGAGGGTGCCGATGGAGAGGTTGGTGAATTGGACGGTGAGGGGGGCGGGCCCGCGGTGGGTGGAGCTGGAGAAATCGGCGATGGGCATGCCGGCGGGAACCACGTGGATGTAGTGGGTGCGGACGAGGGTGTTGGAGCCGGCGGCGTTGGAGACGGCCAGCGTGACGGTGTAGTCGCCGGCGGCGGCGTAGGTGTGGGTGGCGTGGGTGGCGGTGGAAAATTCGCCATCGCCGAAGGACCAGCGTGCGCCGGTGATTTGCCGAAGGGTTTGGTTGGTGAAATTCACCGTGAGCGGGGCGGATCCGCGCAGAAAACTGCCTGCGAAGTCGGCCATGGGTGGTTGGGCGATTTCGGCTTTGACGCTCATGTTGGAGGAGGCGTCGATGTAGAAGAGGCAGGCGGAAATGGGCGTGCCGGCGGGAAGGGAAGAGGTGACGGAAAGGGATACATTCTCGCCGCCGGTGGTGGAAAGGTTGGTCATGGTTGTTTCGGCGGCCCACCAGTTGAGGTAATTCGTGTTGAGCGTGTGGGAGAGGGAGATTTCCTTTTCGGACCAGTAGAGGAAGTAGTGGCGTCCGTTGGGCATTCCTCGCCAATGGAAGGTCACGCGTCCGGTTTCGGCCGTGGCGGAAAACGTGCTGACGGCGGGCGGCGGAGCGAAGAGGCGTCCGGAGGCGACGGCATTCGTGAGGGCGAGCCACTGGCGGGACTCGTACTGACCGGTCCATTGGGAAAAGTTCCCGACGGGTGTTTCGCCCCCGAACAGGCCATTGGTGACGTAGAGCATGGTTTGCTGCATGGCGTTGGAATCGCCGGTGGCAAGGGCGTACCACGACTGGATGTCCACCAGGATGAGGCCCGTCGACGAGCTGGGCATGTTGGTGGCGGTGAACGCATTGAGATAGTAGCTGAAGTGGGCGTGGTTTTTGTTCCAGTCGATCAGTCCGGCAATGAAGCTGAACGCCTCGGCCCACTCGCGGGGACGGGCGCCCTGGATTTCGGCCATGTAGTCGAGGACGGCGCGGGCCAGATAGCCAGCTTGCCACGAGGCACCGGCGGGGGCCCCGTCCTTGTCGGCATCATAGCGGCCGCCATGCTGGAACTGGGTGGCTCGAAGAGCGCGGATTTCGGTGGCGAAGTGGTCGAGGATGATGGAATTTCCGGTGGCGCGGTAGGCCGCGAGGGCGTGGGCGAGGGCGTGGCCGCGGCCGCGGCCGGAGAGATCGTCGTAGGGATGTGTGCGAAGGAGGGACGTGTAGCGGAACTGGTCGATGAATTCGTACCAGTCGCGCGCCCAGGGATTGGCGGTGAAGTGGTACCAGTCGCGCATGGGCTGGTACCAGGCGTGCTGGTCGTCTCGCGGACAGGCGTCGAGAGCGGTGCCTTCCATGTAGGGTGCGGCGAGCCAGGGATAGCCGTGGCCGTCGAACCGCCGCCATGAAGGTCCGGCATAGGGGGCGGTGGTGAGACGCATGCGGTCGAAATCGCGATCGTGGTTGTAGCCGGGAAGCCAGTGGGGCCGCACGTTGAGTTCGGCAAGAGCCTTGCGTTCGGCGTCGTGGTAGTAGGCGGGATTGCCGATGGCCATGAACTGGCTGCCGGGGGTTTGAGGCCAGCCTCCCGTGGTGGCGGTTCCGTATTTCCGGATGGGTTCATCGAGATAATAGTTGTCCCAGCCGAAACGGTAGTTGCCGTCGGGCTGGAGGTCGGTGGAGGGAATGGACGGCAGCCGGGAGGTGTCGGGGTCTCCGGGAGAGCCGGGGGGGATGAGGCCATCCAGATCCAAGGTGGCGCGGGTGGTGCGGTACCAGTCGAGCGGGACGACGGGGATGGGAGGATAGTCGAGATGGGCCGCGATGCGTCGCAATTCGTTGGTGGGAATCGGGGCGGCATGGAAGTGGAGGAGCACTTCCTTGAATGTGGCTTGCATGTCTTCGAGCCAATACCAGCCGGTGGGGGTGAAGAACTTGGGCCCGGTGTTGTTGGTGGCGAAAAACTGGCAGCTCCATTCCGGAAACAGTTCGATTTTCAGCGTGCCATCATTGGTATAGGCGATTCCGTTGGGCCAGGTTTGCCAGAAGTTGCGCAGGAAGACCGCGACGCCTTTGTTGTCTTTGTGAACAGCGAGCCAGCCATCGGACGCGCCAATGGTTTGCTCGGGGGAAGCGGAGGCGCCAAAGACCTGGCCGGTGGAATGGAAGGTTTGGCGGAGAGAGGCGGCGTTGGTGGCAGCCGCCTGCCAGATGCCGTTGGTGCCAAGACCGATGGTGGCGGAGGGGGCGTTGCGGATGTCGAGGCCAAATTCGAGGTTCAGCGAGTCAAAGTAGAGCGGCCAGGCAATATCGGCATTGAGCGCGGCGTTTTGAAGCTGGTAGTCGATCTTCAGGGTCGGTTGCCCCGCGTAGGCATAGATGCGCACGGCAAATCCGTGGGTGTGGTCATTGGTGGAAACAAAAAAGGTGGGAGAGGAAATTTTGATGACCGCTCGCGCGGGGCCGGATTCCTCCACCACCACGGTGATGTTCGTGCGCCAGGCGTCGCGTTTCACCTCCCCTTTCCAGTCAACGAGGATGGCGCCTTGGTTGGTGGAGTTGGCGAGGATGCGCTCGGATGCTGCGAAAACGCCGTTGGAGTCGGCGTCGAGCCAGACTTCGTCGAGGAGGTTGAAATGGCCTTTGTTGACGGTGAACCGGAGGGGACCGGTGTGAACCGTGACATGGCTGACATTCTGGCTGACGGTGAGGGGCGACGAGAACGAGCCTGGACCGTCGTCGTTGAAGAAATACAGGTTGGTTCCCGTTCCGGCCCCCGTGTAGGCCCCGACGGAGGCTTGGAATTGCGCGACGACATGGCGCACGCTGTTGTCGCGGCCCGTCCAGCGGTTCAGTACGGAAAACTGCGCCGGCACGACCGCGCCGGCCGCCGTGCGGATCGCGAAAGAGTCGGTGTTGGTGTATTGGCCATAGGGAAGGGGGAGAACAAGCGTGGTGGGCCAGTTGGTGCTGGTGATCCCCAGCGACTCCTTGATCGTGATGGGTACCGACAAGGCGAAGGCCATCCCTTGGAGGCCCGACGTCCCCAGGGCAAGGCACAAGCCAATGACGCAACGTATTCCCGCGAGACGGTTCGGGAGCCGTGGGGGAACCGGCTTCAGATGCGCTTCGGATGGGAAATTCCGGGACATCGATAGTACTCAACATGCTTTGACGAACCCTGTCAAAGCAAATGCCGCCGACCTGGATATTTTGGAGCTGGCCGGACGGCAAAAAGAATTGCGTTTGGGGCGGGGGGGGGATAGTTTATTTCGCGCTTGTTGGAACGGGTTTCGGCAAGTGGTTCGGGCTCCGTCCGGGCCGGTTGTCACGGGTTGGGCCCCATGCGACGGATGCCGCCAAAACCCCGCCAGGGCCGGAAGGCAGCAACGGTATGGTGGTTCTTCCGGGTGCCGTGGGTGTCCTGGCCTGTGACGATCGGCTTGGACGGAGCGCGGGTCTTGTGCAAGTCCATCGGGAGTACACAGCATGGCGTATGAAGTTTTGGCGCGCAAGTGGCGCCCGCAGCAATTCCAGGAGGTGGTGGGCCAGGAGCATGTCATCCAGACGCTCTCCCGCGCCATCCAGACCGGCCGGGTGGCCCATGCCTACCTTTTCGTGGGCCCGCGCGGAACGGGCAAGACCACGACGGCCCGCCTGCTGGCCAAGGCCCTCAATTGCATGAAGCGGGGCGATTCGCCCAATCCCTGCGACGACTGCGATTCCTGCCGTGAGATCGTGAATGGCAACAGCCTCGATGTGATCGAAATCGACGGGGCTTCCAACAACGGCGTGGACGAGGTCCGTGAATTGCGCGAGAACGTTCGCTATGCCCCGGCGCGGGGGCCCTGCAAAATCTACATCATCGACGAAGTTCACATGCTGAGCACCGGCGCCTTCAACGCCTTGCTCAAGACGCTGGAGGAACCGCCCGCCCATGCCAAGTTCCTGCTGGCGACCACGGATGTCCACAAGGTTCCCGCCACGATCCTTTCCCGATGCCAGCGCTTCGACTTGCGCCGCATTGGCCTCAAGGAAATCGTGGGCCGCCTGCGGGAGATCGCCGTGGCGGAACAGTGGACGGTGAGCGAGGAGGCTCTGCTGGCGATCGCCCGCGGCGCGGAGGGCGGCCTGCGCGATGCCGAATCGGCGCTCGACCAAATCATTTCGTTTCAGGGCGAGAAGATCGAGGAGTCGGATGTTCTGGGCGTTTTTGGGCTGGTCTCCTGGACCACCATCGACCGCTTGGCCGCGGCGGTCCTGCAGGGCGACTCCTCTGCGGCCATGAAGATCGTGGCCGAACTCGACGAGGGCGGTCGGGATTTGCAGCGTTTGCTGCAGGAGCTGCTGGGGCATTTCCGGAATGTACTGGTGTGGAAGCATGCCCCCGAGTTGGCTCCTACGTTCGACCTGACGCCGGCCCAGCTGGAGGGCCTGAAGGCGCAGGCGGCACTGGCCGATGGCGAGAAACTGCTGCGCGTGGTGGAAATCCTGACCGAGGCGGCGGGTCAGGCGCGGTTTGCCTTGTCGCGCCGCACCGTGGTGGAGGTGGCGCTTCTCAAGGCGGCGCGCGCGGCCACGGTGGTCAGCCTCGACGAGCTGATTCAGCAGATCCGGAATCATTCGGCGGACCACGACGCACCGGCGTCGTCCGCCGTGGCACATCCTTCCCCGGTGCGTGCGGCGGCGGTCCCTCCCCCCGTGGTGCGAGAGGCGCCTCCGCAGGACGAACTGGCGCACCTGAAGAGCCGCTGGTCCGCCTTGCTGTCGGTGATTGGGGAAACCTCTCAATTGACCGCGCCCCTGCTCAAGGAATCCGAGCCGCTGCGGATCGAAGGCGATCATGTCTTGCTGGGATTCGATCCGGAGTTCAGCGAACACCTCAAGCGTGTGGATACGCCGCGGACCCGGATGGCGATCGACAAGGCTCTTTCCCACGAATTGCGGCGGCCGGTGGGCGTGAAATTCGTGCTGGAAGACCGCCCGCTGGTGGAAGGGAAAGCGGAGACGTCCCCCGGTGCGGCGAAGGCTGCGGCGGCCACGGTGGCCGCCCCGCCCGCCAAGGTGTCAGTGGTTTCCCCCGCAAAACGGAATTTGGCCGATGATCCCCTCGTCAGGAAGACGATGGAGGAATTCGGCGGGGAATTGTTTGAGATACGCGAATAACAGGAGACTTGTCCCATGGCGAATATCATGAAGTTGATGAAGCAGGCGGCCGACATGCAGAAGAACATGGCCAAGACGCAGGAGTCTTTGGCTGCGCTCGAACTGGAACACAGCAGCGGGGGCGGGGCCGTCACGATCAAAATCGCGGGCGATGGCAACATCAGCGGCATCCGCATCGATCCGAAGGTCGTTCAGGCGGGTGATGTGGAGATGCTGGAAGACCTGTTGCTGACGGCCGTGCAGGGGGCTCAGGAAATGGCCAAGGAAACCGCGGCCAACGAGATGAAAAAACTGACCGCCGGCATGAACCTGCCGCCGGGCTTTGGATTCTAGCCGTTTCATGGATCCGCTGGGACAGTTGACGGAGGCGTTGTCCCGCTTGCCGGGCATTGGCCGGCGGACGGCGGAGCGTTTGTCCGTCCACTTGGCGCGGAATCCTTCCGGAATCGCCCGCGAACTGTCTCTGGCGATCGAGGAGGCCCGGAGCCGTTTGATCGCCTGTCCGCTGTGCGGGAGCGTGACGCCCAAAGAGGAAAATCCCTGTCGCCTTTGCTCCGGCTCGCGGCGCGATGACGCCATCCTGTGCGTGGTGGAGGATCCGTCCGACATTGCGCTCATTGAGCGCAGCGGCGAATACCACGGGCGCTATTTTGCGCTGATGGGCAAGTTGTCGCCGATGCGCGGCGAAGGCTTGGGCGATCTGCGCCTGCCTGCCCTTATGGAGCGCGCGGCATCCGCAACGGAGGTGCTGCTGGCCCTGAATTGCGATGTGGAAAGCGAGGCCACGGCTTCCTATCTGCGGCATGTGCTTTCCCAGAAGCTGCCCAAGGTGAAGGTAAGCCGCCTCGCATTGGGCATCCCGGCAGGCAGTGCCATCGCCTTCTCCGATCCGGTGACGTTGGGCCGGGCGATCCGCGGCCGGACCGAGGCGTGAGGATTGTTTCGGCGATGGGAACGAAGGGATTTTTTTCCTTGCGGTTCTGGGGTCTGGGTTCTGTTCTGGCGCTGATGGCTTTGGGGTATGGAGGCGTTTCCTGGATGATGGACCGGGGGGTGCGGCAGGTGGAGGCGTCGAGCACGCTGACGCCTCCTGTGCCCCGTGCCTCCGAGCCTTGGCGGTCCATGCGGTTTTTCATTGATCCGGATTCCTACCAGTGGCTTTCGTTCGCAAGGGAACTGCGAACGTCGGGGGCGTTCCGCATTCGCCAGACCCCTGTCGACAATGTGCCATATGGCCGGGAGGTGCATTGGGCACAGTTGCCGATCTGGATGCTGGCCGGCTTGTCGTGGCTGTTCGAGCGCGTGGGCGGAATGATGGCGCCCCAAGCCCTGGAACTGGCGGGGAGAATGCTGATGCCCCTGTCCGGATTCCTGTTTTTCTCGGGAGTGTTTTGGATCCTGGCCCGTCGTGGAAACTTGATTTTCGCCTTTCTTTCGGCGGTCCCGATGGCCTGTTGCACGCTCTACGCGTTTCATCCGATGCGTCCGGATCATCACGGCTTTCAACTGGCCTTCATGCTGGCGGCCTTGCTGGGGCTTCTCCGGGGAGGAGTGGGGTGGCGCCGTGGCGATTTGGGCTCCCGGCGTTTTGCGCGCTGGAACCATGCCGCCGCCGGTGTGTTCAGCGGTCTGGCGTTGTGGCTGGGGGCCACGGTTTTTGAATTTGCGCTGTTGGCTTTTTCGCTGGGATTGGCCTTTTCTTTGCTGTGCACGTCCCTTCAGGAGGGGGAAAAGGCGGGTCTGGTTTTGGACCCTTCGCTATTCCGCTGGTGGGGTGTGGCAGGGGCGTTGACCTCGATGTTTTTCTATGGGGTGGAATACGCGCCATCCCATTTCTCCATGAGGTTGGAGGTCAACCATCCTCTCTATGCGCTGAGTCTCTGGGGCACGGCGGAATGCTTGAGGGCCATGGCCCGGTGGAAACAAAACCGGTTTTCCTTTGGCTGGAAGGATGGAGTGCCTGCCGCCATCGGTTTATGCCTGGCCGCATTGCTGCCCCTGCTGGTTCTTTTCGGACCCGTGGAGTGGTATGAGCCGCGTTCCACGCTCATGCTTCGCCTTCATTCAAAATTCATCATGGAATTCCGTCCCCTGTGGGAGAGTGAAACATGGAGAAGCCTGTTGCTGGAAACTCCCGTTCTGCCCATCGGGGCTTTGGTGGGATTGTGGAGCGGGATTGGACTGCGGCGCGGATGGATTCCGTTCCCCCTGCAAGCCCCGTTGCGCGTGGTGATGGGAGCGTCGCTGGTGTTTTTCCTGCTGAGTGCCTGGCAAGTGCGATGGATCCAATTCCTGTATCCGCTCCTGATCCTGCTGGTGGCATTGGCCTGGCGGGCGGCCCATGAAAAGGCGAGTCTCCCGTCGGCCTCCCGCGCCTGGCGACGGGTGTGTGTGGGATTGGGTCTATTGGCCTTGGTGCCGCCCGTTCGCGCCGTGGCGGAGACTGTGGTTTCGGGTGTCCATCTCGCCCGCGTCGAGAAGATGGACAACCAGTGGTTCCGAATGATGCTGCAAAGGAACTGGCTGCTGCAACTCAGGGAAAACCTTCCGGCGGGCCAGCCCCTTCGCCTGATGCTTCCACAGGAAATGGCCCCGGCGGCGGCCTATTTCGGCGTGGGGAATGGTGTGGGATCCCTGTACTGGGAGAACGGCGAGGGGATGCAGGCGCTTGCCGAATTCTTCGGCGACCCGCTCCCCGGATCCCGCACGTACGCCATTGCCCGCGAACGCGGCATCACACATGTGGTGGTGAATGTGGAGCAAGGTGAGGGCGATGCCTATGCCTATTACCACTTGCTGACAGGGAAAAGCGATTATCCGGGCGTTGCCAATACGGTGGAATATGCGCTGGCTTCGGATGAGAGCCTGGAGTCCGATTGGCTTCGTCTGGACGCCCGCCTGACGGCTGCCGCCGCCCAACCCACCTATCTCTTCCTTCCCGAGAAAGGGCAGTGGATCCCGTTCCGTCTGCCTCTGCGCATCTACGAAATCCTGCCCTGAAAACGGCGCGGATTTCTCCGCGCCGTCCTGTGACCGATTGCGTTCGCCGTGGTTTATTTCTTTCTGGCCTTCTTCGCCTTGGGCGGGAGCCAGGCCACGATGCGGCACATGCTGGATTCCAGCTCGATGCCTTTCAGAGGGAAGCAGCCAATCCAGGCGCGGGTGCTGCCGAGCTTGGCGATTTCGCCGGCGATGTTCTCGGCATGCACCAGCTTCTTGGGGAAGAGCTTGAGATGCATGACTTGGTAGAATTCCTTCAGCGGGTAGATTTCATCGAAGGTCTTGCCATAGAGTTTCTGCATCTTGGCGTCGCATTCCTTGAAGCTGCCGGGGTGCCAGGTGCGGATGATGGTGTTCATGGGATGGTCCGCGCTGCCGCAGTCCACGCCGATCCACTTGATCTGCATCTTGAGCGCCCACTCGTGGAACTCGGGGCTGGGGCCGGGATGCTTCACGAAGTAGCGGATTTCATCGCCCGTGGGCTGATCCCACGAATAGCGGTGATAGCCGGTGTTGATGATGAGAATGTCGCCCTTCTTGATCTCGACCTTGCTCATCAGCATTTCGGGGGTGTAGAGCGAGTAGTCGGAGACCTCTTTCGAGATGTCCACGATGACGCCCGGGCCGACCCACTCCTTGAGAGGCACGTCGCCGATCGAGCGGCCCGCCGGATAGAAATGGATTTCGCCGTCCATGTGCGTGCCGACGTGGTTGCTGGTGGTGATGATCTGCCCGTTGGCGCCTTGGCCCATGTGGGCTCCCGCAATGCGCTTGAAGTATTGGATTCCCAGAGGCATGTAGGACGGCCACGGCGGCGTGTGCACGCTCAGGCGCATGGTCAAATCGTACATCTGGGCGTTGTCCATGAAGTCGATGAATTGGTTGTTGTTCATTGGGTTCCTTTCGTTTGTTCCAGCATTCCGGTATTCCATCATTCCAATATCCCGGCAGTCTATCCTCACTTTATAATTTTCGCCAATGCATCATACGCCTTGGCAAAAGGTCCCATCGGGGCGCTGACGATGCCGGCGCCGACCTGGCCCACGCCCGCCTTTTTGTGGGCGACGCCGGTGTCGATGACGGGGACGCGGTTTTTCTCGACCACCTTGCGGATGTCGATGCCCGTGGGGGTGCCGCGGAAATCCAGCGCCGGGATCTGGTACATGCGGCTTTCCCCGGCGGTGATTTCGTACATGGAGAGCGTGTAGCGCAGGGCATCGCCGGCGGCACCGCCGACAAACTGGACGATGGCGGGGGCGGCGGCAATGGCGAACCCGCCGAGGCCGCCGGTTTCCGTGATGGCGCTGTCGCCGATGTCCGGGTTGGCATCGTCCTTGGTGAAGCCCGCGAAATAGAGCGCATCGGGAACTTCGGCCGGCGCGGCGAACCACAGGTCGCCGGTGCCCGCGAGCTGGATGCCAAAGTCAGTGCCGTTTCGGGCCATGACCACGGCAATGGAGCTTCCCTTGATGTTGCGGGCGGCGTCGAGCGTGGCCTTGCAGGCGGGCATGGAGAGGTTGAGGAAGAAGTGGTCATTGCCGTTGATGAAATTGAGGACGGCAACGGCGTCTTCCTTGTTTTCGCACGTGGCGACAATGGCGGGGGCGATGGCGCGGTAGAAGAGCGACGTGCCCGCGCGGTTGCGATTATGAACCTCGTCGCCCATGTGGAGGGCTTGCGCAATGAGATTCTTCAGATCAATGGGGCCTGTGTGGGCGATGGCGGCCTTGAGCACGGGATACAGCGTGTTCTCCATCCACTTGAGGCGCTTCGTCACTTCGTCGCCAAAGGCGCCATAGCGCAGCACCTTGCCGAGACCCTCATTCAGCGTGCAATAGGCGAAGTTCTTGAACTTTTCATT
>CAYNHA010000105.1:0-4443 GCA_964397035.1 uncultured Verrucomicrobiota bacterium | reverse complement strand
GGCCTATACGCCTCCGGCGGGAGACGGCGGGTACACCCGGACGTTCACATTCACGGCCAGCAACAGTACCGGCGTGGCGACGCAGACCGTGAGCGTGGTGGTGGCGGAAACGGCCCCGGCGGCTCCCGCATCGGTCTGGGCCAGCGCAACCAATTCCACCGATTTCACGGCGGCGTGGAGCGCGGTGTCGGGCGCGGCGAGCTATGCCCTGGACGTGGCGACCAACAGCAGCTTTTCGGGCGGTGGGGGGGCCGGGACCAATTTGATTGCGGAGGGATTTGCATCGGCCACGCCATCGGGATGGACGATTGCCGCCGGTGGAACCTATTCCATCAAGTTCAGCACAACGGGAAACAGCGCGGTCACGCCCACCTTTGCCACGGGGGCGACGAATCTGCAATTCTGGGCCTATGGCAACGGCAGCGGAACGGCTAGCACGTTTGTGATTTCCGGATTGGTCAACAGCGCGTGGACGAGGATCACCACTTCGTCGATCGCCATCGGGGCGGGCACGTACAATGTGGCGCTGGATTCCCAGACGACCCAGATTGGATTCTATTTCACGAAGAACGGCTACAATTGTGCCCTCGATGATGTGTTTGTACAAGCGGGCGGCGCGGGGAGCCCCAGCTTTGTGGCGGGCTATTCCAACCGGGCAGTGGCGGGCACGAGCCAGAGCGTGACGGGGCTGACGGCGGGCGCGACCTATTCCTTCCGCGCCCGCGCCGTGAACGCGGCGGGGAGCAGTTCGAATTCGCCGACCGGCACCGTGACAACCACGGGCGGGGCTCCGGGCACGCCGCCGGTCCTGGGCGCCATTGCGGCGCAGTCGGCGACCGTGAACGAGGATTTCGAGTACACGGTGACGGCGACGGCGACGGAGGGAGATCCGATCCTCTCGTATGCCTGCACAAGCGCGGTGAGCACGAATGTCTGGGAATTCGATTCGCAAAGCGGATACTTGTATTTCCTGCCGCAGTCGGCGCAGATCGGGGCGAATGTCTTTTCGTTCACGGCCACGGACAAGGACGGGACCTGTTCGCCGGTGGCGATGACGGTGACGGTGAGCGCGGCGTCGACGCCGCCCACGGTGTCGTTCGGGGCGTCCCGGGTGTACGGCGAGGAAGGCGGCGCCACGGTGACTCTGCCGGTGAACCTGTCCTTTGCGGCCGATGCGACGGTGCAGGTGGCCATGGCGGGTACGGCGCTGCCGGGCGGAGTGGATTTCACGTGTGCCAATACGACGCTGGTCTTTTCCGCGTCCGGTTCCGCCAGCAGCAACCTCCTCTTCACGGTGGCGGAGGATGGTTCGGCGGAAGGGCCGGAATCGGCGAGCCTGCGGTTGAATCCGGTGGCGTTTGCCACGCTGGGCAGTGTGACGCAGGCGGTTTTCCTCATCCGCGACAACGATGCGTTTTCGATTCTGGCGGGGAATATCACCAGCGGGTCGAATCAGGAATACGAGGAGCCCGGGGAGCGCATTCTCGAAACGCTTTGCCCCGACGTGGCGCTGCTGCAGGAATTCCTCATGACGAACGGGGTGACCTACCGCGCGTGGGTGAACGAGCACTTCGGAAGCAACTTCTACTATTACGTGGAGTCCACGAACGGGGACAGCGCGGCGGCCATCCCCAACGGGATCGTGAGCCGCTGGCCGATCACGGCCTCCAACGAATGGGAGGACGCGAATCTCAGCAACCGCGACTTCGCGTGGGCGAAAATCGATCTGCCGGGAGCCCGCGATTTGCATGCGGTGAGCGTGCACCTCAAGGCTGATTCCGGTTACGAGTCGGATCGGACGGCCCAGGCCCGGGCGCTGACGAACCACATCACGACCAATGGATGGCTGACGAACGGGTACGTGGTGATCGGCGGCGATTTCAATTTGCAGAACCGGAGCGAGACGGCCCTTTCCGTCCTGACGGCCCAGGTGGTGTCGGATGCCCGCCAGCCTGCGGATCAATTCGGCGACAAGGACACGAACAGCGGCCGCGACAATCCCTATGACCTGGTCCTGCCCAGCACGAATCTGAATGCGCGGCACCGCTCGTTCACCTGCTATGGATACACGTTCACCAACGGGATGGTTTTCGATACGCGCATCGCGTGGGCCAGCGGCCTGCCGCCGCCAGCCCAGACGAACGATTCGGGGGCGACGAACATGCAGCACATGGCGGTGGTGAAAGTCTTCGAGCTGGAGCCCTATCTGGAAGCACCGTCGGCACTGGCCGCCACCCCGGCGGGACGGACCCAGATCGATTTGTCGTGGACACCCAATGCGGCGGCGGACAGCGTGATCGTGGCCTGGAACACCACGGGGACGTTTGCCTCGCCCACGGGTTCCGCGCCGTCGGCGGGCGCGGCGTTTGCGGGAGGCACGGTGCTGTACAGGGGAACGGCCGCGGGCGAGAGCCATTCAGGACTTTCCGGATGCTCCTCCTATTTCTACCGGGCCTGGTCGTACCAGGGCACGAATTATTCGGTCGGGGTGGACGCCTCGGCGGCAACGACGGGGCCGGATGCTCCGTCCAGCGTTTGGGCCAGCGCGACGAACAACACTGATTTCACGGCCGCCTGGAGTGCGGTGGATGGGGTTTCGGGCTACCGGGTGGACGTGTTCACGGGCATCGAAGGAAGCGTCTATGTGGCGGATTTCGAAGATGCAGCCAAGTCCACGTATGGGGAAGGAGTCATCACCAATAAGGGATTGCTGTGGACCTTGAACGATGCGGTGGTGGGAACCGTGTCGGGGAGTGACCGGTTCAATGGGCTGAAATCGGTTCGGGTTCGCTCCAACGAAACGGCCAATGCCGGTATCGTCGGCATGAACTCCGACACCAACATGGGACTCAGTTCCATTACGCTGCTCTATGCGATGTATGGCGCCGATGGTTCCAGCTCGGGCCGGGTGGAATACAGCACGAACAGTGGCAGCAACTGGATTTCCGCGGGTACCTTTGCGGCCCTTTCCACCAACCTGACGGAGTTTGCGGCCACCAACCTGAATGTATCCGGGAATGTGAGGGTGCGGGTGGTCAAGACATCCGGCGGGGCAACGGCGCGGCTGAATGTGGACGACATTACCCTGTATCCGAACCTCAGCGCGGATGTCTATGTGTCCGGGTATTCAAACCGGGCGGTGTCGGGGAGCACCACGCTTTCGGTGACGGGGTTGACGGCGGGGGCCACCTATTTCTTCCGGGTGCGTGGTGTGGAGGGCACGTGCGAGGGCGTGGATTCGGTGGTTGGACACGTGACGACCCATGCCCAGGAAAACCAAAGCATCACGGCCTTTGCGCCGACGAATGGCAGCGTGTTTGTGACGACGAATGCCGTGGGATTGTCGGCGGTGGCTTCGAGCGGTTTGCCGGTGTTGTTTGCGGTGGGTTCGGGGCCTGCCACCCTCTCGGACGGAACGAACCTGTCCTTCGCCGGGGCCGGCAGCGTTGCCGTCGTGGCGTCGCAGGCGGGCAATGCCAACTGGAATCCGGCGCCGAACGTGACGAATATCTTCACGGTGAACAAGGCTACGGCGGGCGTGACGTTGAACGGGTTGGCACAGACTTATAATGGCGCCGCGCGGACGGTGACGGCCAGCACGACGCCGGGCGGTCTTTCGGTTAGCCTTACGTATGACGGATCCAGCACGGCGCCGACGGCGGTGGGCAGTTATGCGGTGACGGGAACGGTGAGCGACGTGCTCTACCAGGGGGAGGCCAGCGAGACGCTGGTGGTGTCGAAGGCCGGTTCCTCGGTGAGCGTTTGGCCAACGGCCAGTGGCCTCACGTATGGGCAGACCCTGGCCAGTTCGGTGTTGAGCGGTGGTTCGGCCACTCCGGCGGGCGCCTTTGCCTTCACCACGCCTTCGGCCGTGCCCGGCGGGGGAACGTCGGCGCAGGGTGTGACCTATACGCCGGCGGATACGGCGAATTACAACGCGGCGACAGGCGCGGTCAACGTGACGGTGAGCCTGGTGCCTCTGACCGTGACGGCCGATCCGCAAATCAAGCCTTTTGGCGCGACCAATCCCGTTTTGACGGTCCGCTACGAAGGATTTGTCCTGGGGCAGACGGCCAGCGTCCTGGAAACGGAACCGGCGGCGAGCACGGACGTGAACCAGACGACGCCGGTTGGAATCTATGCCAGCGCCATCACGGTGGCGGGCGGCGTTTCGTCCAACTACACGTTTAGTTACGTCCCGGCCGATTTCACAGTGACCGAACCGATTGAATCCGCCGCGGTTTCCAGCAATGCCGTGGAACTGGTGGTGGGGTCCGTGGAGGCGGGGCAAGACTATGAGCTGCTGTATCGTCCGAGCCTGGCGACGGGCGAGTGGGCAACGGTGGACACCGTGACGGGGGGAGGGGAGACCAACGCCACATTGACGCACGATGGCGGCGGGGAGAACGAAGTGGGCTACTACCGCATCGACGGCGCGGTGGG
>CAYNHA010000104.1:0-3800 GCA_964397035.1 uncultured Verrucomicrobiota bacterium | reverse complement strand
TTCGTCTATACACGCCCACTCTACTGGAGTCATCAATGAATTCAAAAGCCCTCAAAACCGTCCTCGCCCAAATCGAAAAACGCCTTGCTCATTCCCCTTCCGCACCCTACTTCATCCCCGGACTTTGGATTCAACCCGACGGCCCCGTGGCCGCGCAATCCGTGGTGCCCGAACAATTTTTCCGCGACAGCCTCCGCTCCATCCTCGCCACCCGTCCGCAAAAGCGCGTGGTGGATGGCGGCATGCCCGGCGACTGGGGCAAGAACGCCATCGCCTACAACCTCCTCGTCCGCTATGGCGCCGCCTTCGACCACGACGGCAACGGCGGCATCTCCTGCGAGCCGCTCGCCTCGGGCTGGCGCGAAACCGGCACATTCCTCAAGGCCATCACGATGTTGCCGTTCATCCGATCCCTCGGCTGCAACACCATCCATTTGCTCCCCATCACGTCCATCGGCCAGGACGGCAACAAGGGCGACATGGGCAGCGCCTTCGCCATCCGCGATCCGTACGCGCTGGATGAACACCTCGCCGAGCCCGCCCTCGGTCTCGACGTGGAAACCGAATTCGCCGCCTTCGTCGAAGCTGCGCACCGCCTCGGCATCCGCGTGGTGGTGGAATTCGTTTTCCGCACCGCCGCCAAGGATGCCGCCTGGGCAAAGGAACATCCCGAATGGTTCTACTGGATCCGTGCCGATGTGCCCGACCGCCGCAACGGCGAAAAATCCGAAGACACCTACGGCGCCCCGCTCTTCACCCCCGACGAGCTCAAGAACATCTACGACGCCGTTGGAAACGGCCGCTTCCATGAGTTGCTCCCGCCGCACAAAATCTATCTCGACATGTTCACCACCCCGCCCGCACCCGACACTATTCGGATGGAAAACGGTTGCTGGCGCGGCACCTCGACCGATCCCCGCAACGGCCAACCCGTCTCCGTCCGCATTCCCGGCGCCTTCTGCGACTGGGGCCCGGACTCCGAGCAGCCGCCGTGGACCGATGTCACCTATCTGCGCCTCTATGACCACCCCGATTTCAACTACATCGGCTACAACACCGTCCGCATGTATGCCTCCCAGCTCGCGCGCCCCGAGAACGTCGTGCAGCCGCTCTGGAACAAGATCACCGAGGTCATTCCGCACTATCAGACGCAGTATCAGGTGGATGGGGTCATGATCGACATGGGGCACGCCCTCCCCGGCGACCTCAAGCGGCAGCTCGTTGCCCGCGCCCGTCAGGTCGACCCCGACTTCGCCCTCTGGGCCGAGGAATTCAACCTCAGCCCCGCCGCCCGCGAAGAAGGCTACAACGTCTGCGTCGGCCCCTTCATGCAAACCGTGCGCAACCCCGAAAACTTCCGCGGCTGGCTGCGGTGGATCCACGGCGCCGGACTCCCCGTCCCCTTCATGGCCATGGCCGAAAACCACAACACCCCGCGCGCCGTGCATTGGGCCGGCGGCCCCGCCTACGCGCTCTATGCGCAGACCCTCGGCGCCTTCCTCCCCGGCGTGCCCTACCTTCACAACGGCATCGAGCTCGCCGAACCCGTCCCCGTCAACACCGGCTTCGATTTCACCAACGAGGAAGTGGCCAAACTGCCCCCCTCCATCCTGCCCCTCTTCAGTGCCGCCGCCATGGGCTGGACCCGCGAACACACGCTCGTCGCCGACCTCCGCCGCGTGCACGCGCTCCGCGCCAAGCACCAGGAACTCTTCAGCGATCCTTCCCCCGGCACCATCCTCCCGCTGGAAACCTCGAACCGCGCCATCACCGGCTACATCCGGCAAAAGCCCGGCTCCAGAAAAGGATTCGCCATCCTCGGCAACAGCGACATGAACAACCCGCAACCCCTCACCCTGCCGCATTCGTCCGCCACCACCGACCTGATCAGCGGGCAGCCCCTTCCGGAAATCCTCCGCCCCGCCCAAGTGGTGGCCTACAAAATCTAGCCCCCGGCCAATTCCCCCGTTCCGGCCTGCGGATCCGGCACGTCCGTTTCACCTATGTATTATAATAACTAGTTATTATAATACATAGGCAAAATCCACCCGGATTTCACGCATCATCCAAACCCCGTCCCTTGGTCATTCCTGTGGGATGAAACCTGTGAAAATCCCGCTCGTTCCCTTCAGTGGTCGTTTCCCGCATAGATCCACATCGGCTCGGTCTTCCCCGCCCGCGTGAACCCCATCCGCTTGTAAAAATCGATCGCCTTTCCGTCTGCCGTCAGCATCTGCTGGTGAAATCCCCGGTAGCGTTCCTGCATTGCGGCCATGAGCTTGCGGCCCACGCCGCGTCCCTGGAAATCCGGATGCACCAGCAGATGCGGATAATACACCACCAGATGCCCATCCGAAATCGCATTGCCCAGCCCCACCAGCCGCCCCCCGATCCGCGCCGTCGCCAAGCTGTGCGAGTTCCGCAGCGCCGCCATCAGCTCCACCGGCTTCTCCGCCGACGACCATCCATTCGCGCGATAGATCTCAATCACCTCGCCCGTCTCGATCCCATCCTTCAGCGATATTGAAATGTCTTCCATGCCTCTCTTGTACCATTCATGGCCCGGCCGGACACGGACAATCTCGGCCCGTCACTTGTCTCCCGTCCCAGAAGTCCGATCACCGTTTCGCAACGCCAGGCGGGGCAAATCCGGATTCGCGCTTCCCCGGCCAGAAAAATCGCGGTTTTCTCCTCCACGCGCTGTTGATTCAAAGCCGTCCTGTATTGCGCCAACGTGATGCTGCGAGACAACGGCAGGCCGGAATTCAACTCGGAGCCGCATCCCCGACCAGCCAAGGCGAGCCATCGTTTCCGCCAATGCGCAGCGTTGGAAAAGGATACAATTCCAAACCGTGCCACCCTCAGCATCTCGGCCAGCACGGGAAGCGGCCGCTGAAGACAACCCAGCGTCTGGCTCAAAATGGCAAAATCCCACGACCCGTCGGCAAAATCGGCTAGTCCCTCCTCGATATCGCCCTGCCGCACCGACAGTCCTTTCGCCACGCACGCCTGCACGTTGGCCTCTTCTTTTTCCACCCCGCGGCCGATGACCGCCTTTCGCTCCCGCAACCTCGCCAGCAGGGAACCATCGCCGCATCCCAGGTCGAGCACCCTCATTCCCGCCGGAATGAGATCGACAATAACATCCCAATCGGGTCTCGCACTCATATGCCGGCTCCCGAAACCAAGGTCTGCAGGCGCCGGATACGCGGGACATCCCCTTCTTCGGCTGTTTGCGCAAGAAAGTCCCGGATCGTGTCGGCCATTCTCCCGATTTCAAGCAGGAAGCCATCGTGTCCACCATCGCTTTGCAGCTCGACATAGGTCGCATCGATATCGTTCTGCAACAGCGCCCTCACCAGTTCCTCCGATTGCGCGGGCGGATACAGCCAGTCCGAACTGAAACTCACCACCAAATACCTCGCCGCCGCTTCCCGAAACGCCCCCGCCAGCGTCGGCAAACCGAAGGACAAATCGAAGTAGTCGATGGCCTTGGTGAGGTAGAGCAGCGAGTTGGCGTCGAAGCGCTGGGTGAACCGGTGCCCCTGATGCTGCAGATAGGTCTCGACCTGGAACTCCGGTGCAAACCCGAATCCGTATTCCTCCCGGTGCCGCAGGCGACGGCCGAACTTCGCCTTCATCGAGGTTTCGCTCAGATAGGTGACGTGCCCGACCATCCGCGCCAGGGCCAGGCCGGCATGCGGCGGAATCCGCCCGTAGTAGCCGCCACGGTCCCAGTTGGCATCCGCGTAAATCGCCTGCCGCGCCAGCTCGTTCAGCGCAATGGATTGAGCCGAACC
>CAYNHA010000103.1:0-8885 GCA_964397035.1 uncultured Verrucomicrobiota bacterium | reverse complement strand
GAAGACTCGGCTCTCACCATCAAGCCCTATTCGAGACTGGTGTCCCTGCCGATCCGGCCGGAACACATTTTCCATTTTCCGCTGGGCCTGCCTGCGTTTGAGGATTTCAAGAACTATGTGTTCACGATCAAACCCGACACGCGGCCGTTCATGTTCATGAATGCGGTGGAGCCGGCGGGTCTTTCCTTCGTGTGCGTGGATCCGTTCCTGGTGCACCCGAACTATGCGCCGCGCATCGGGCCGGCGGACCAGGAGTTCCTGCGGGCTTCGCATACCGAAGACATCCTCCTACTGAGCATCGTGACGGTCCGTCCGGAAGTGCAGGAAACCACGGCGAACCTGCAGGGGCCCCTGGCGATCAACATCCGGTCGTCCATCGGCAAGCAGATCATTTGCGAAGGGCAGTCGTATCCGGTGCGTCACCGGATCTGGGATGCCATCGAGAACATGCGCACGCACGAAGCCCCCCGGGAGGTTCGGCGGCAGCAGGCGGCGGCGTGCCGCTGATCTTCCAACGGCGGGCCGTGGCATGGAGCATGCTAGGAATCCAGACAGGTTCAGCGAGACGATGAAAATCGGAATTCCATATCAAACGGTTTCGGAAAGGGCCAAGGAGGGCCACTATGCTAGTACTGACAAGGAAGTTGGAAGAGAGCGTGATGATCGGGGACGAGATCGAGGTGCGGGTGCTGGGCATCCATGGCGATCAAGTCCGGCTGGGGTTTTCCGCCCCCCGCAACGTGGCGGTGTTCCGCAAGGAAGTTTTCGAGGCGATTCAGGAGGAGAACCGGCAGGCGGCTCACTCCGGGCAGGCGGGTCTAGGCGAAATTGCCGATTCGCTGCGGAAGAACGAGGATGTGAAATAAGGCATTCGGGATTTGGCGCCCAGGTGGAAGGAGCACTTTTCCTATGAGCTGACTCGAAATCCAGATGTAAAGCCGGCGACGGGCCTTGAGCGTCGACGTCGGGGGAACGGGCGGGGAGGGCTCTCCCTCCGCAACCGGGAAGCCGACGAAGAGAAGACGAAGAAGACAGAAGAGTAACGAGTAGAAGAAGAAAACCAGGAGAGCAGGGACGCTCTTCTAATCAACGAAAAATTCACGGAGGAATAGTATCATGCAAGTATATAACAACGTTCCGGCATTTGGCGTTTGGGTGAACTACACGAACAGCGTAGCCAACATGCGCCAGTCCATGACCAAGATGTCCAGCGGATTGCGAATCATGTCCGCGGGCGACGATCCGGCCGGGTTGGCGATGAGCGAGCGCATGCGGTCCCAGATCCGCAACTCGTCCATGGCCGCCCAGAACATCCAGAACCAACAGGCATACGTTCGCACGGCGGACTCGTGGATGCAAAAGATCCATGACCTGCTGCATCGCATGTCCGAACTGGCTGTGGCCTCGAACGACGGGACCAAGACCGCCGTTGACCGATCCAACCTGCAGGCGGAATTCGCGCAGATGCAAGAGGAGATCATCCGGATCACCTCGGGCAGCCTGGCTCGTGGAAAATTCAATACGAAGAATCTCTTCCAGGGTGGCTCGCACACGATTCAAATCGGTGCGGACCCCGGGCAGTGGTTCTGCGGGTCGGAATTGCGGTTGGATCGGTTCGCCGATGTGTTCATCGGCTCGGCCGCGACAGCCTTCTCGTGCGGGCAGTTCAAGTTGGATGCGAATGGAAACCCCATCACCAATTCGAACGATCCGAATGTGCAGGGTCTCACGCGGGTGAACTGGTCCATGGTGCTTGCCATTGGTGGTCAGAACGGTCGGATCACCGGCATCGACATCTCGACAGCGGCGAGTGCAGCCAAGGCGGGGGCGTTCATCGCTCTGGCCGTGGACTATCTGAGCCGTCAGCGCGCGGTGATTGGTGCCGAGTCCAGCCGCTTGGCTCATACGCTGGAAGGCCTGCGGACCTACGAAGAAAACATTCGGAGTGCCGAAAGCCAGATTCGCGACGTCGACATGGCTTTGGAGTCGACAAACTTCGCGAAATTCCAGATCCTGACCCAAGTGGGCACGGCCATGCTGGCCCAGGCGAATGCCTTGCCGCAGAACGTGATGCAGTTGATCGGGTAACCCCCAGCAGTCTGAAGGCCGGCCTTCGCCCTCGGGGCGGGGGTCGGCCTGAAGCTCGCTCGAAAGGATGGCGTCATGAGTTCGCAAACCACGTGTGCTTCGCGGGAAGTCAATACGTTCGAGGAATACACCCTGTTCTCGCTGGAGCGGACCACTCCGGCCTTGTTGAACATGATGGAACGCAGCAAGCGCGTGGCCACCTATTGGCCCGAAGTGGGGGCGATGGTGGAGGCGGCCGGGTTGTGCCAGGAATTAGCGGCGATGGCTTCTTTCCAGATGACGTTGGACGGCGTCTTCCAGTTCGGCGACATGACCGATGCGGTTGGCGCAGAATGGAAGGCCATGCGGGAGCGCATTCAATTCGTGATGGACACGCTGGAGGATGCATTGACGCTGAACGAGGCCGGGCCCGTCAAGCGGCTCTTTTCCACCGTGCTGCCCGAGGCGCTCAATCAATTTGTGGATCTCATTCCCAAAGTGAGCCAGCATGTGCGAGGCTCGTATGTTTCGGAATTCACGGCTGCGGCGCCCGCCGCGGACGGAGGAGAGGATTGATGTTGCCCCACTGGTTCCAGGCTCTGGAGGAAACGGACAAGGGTGTGGCGGAAGCGCTGGCACCCCATTTGCCTGTTTCCCCGGCGGCGTCCGCGTCCCGGCCCGAGGAGGCCGAAGCGTGCGTGCGCGCGTGGCTGGCGAACCAGTATCCCTGTCCGAACATGGTTCTGGTGTCGGGGGCTTCGCAGGTGGATTTGGTGGAGCCGCTGCTGACAAAAATTGCGTCCATCCGAGTGCTGCTGATGGACCGGAATCTCGTTCGTCTGGCCGGTGCGCTGACGGGGGTGGACAGCCCGGTTCTGGTTCAGGCGATCCGCGACGGGCGGTTGATTGTGGATATTGGCGAGAGCGAGGATGCCAGCACAGAACGTTTTCTGCGCGCGGCGGACTACACGCGGGTGCCGGTGATCCGGCTGTTGGCGGCGCGTCCCCTTTCGGAGGAAGAGAACCAGATGGCCGATGATCTGACGCGGCCGGCGCGTGATTTGCTCCGTTTCCAGGCGTGCGACATGTCGACCCGGATGCGGTTTGGCAAGGAATGGCAGAGCCAGACGTTGAGGAACATACCCCACATGATCCGGCATGCGGGCATCCAGTCGCTGTTCGGGAAATTCGCGGGGCGTCCGGCCCTGGTGGTGGCGGCGGGGCCTTCGCTGGACGAAGCGCTTCCGTACATCCGGAAATACCGCAAGCAATTCGTGGTGATTTCGATCGCCCGTCCGGTGGGGCGCCTGGCGCGGCTGGGCAAGATCCGGCCCGATCTGGTGGTGACGGGGGATGGTCAGGAAATCGTCAAGCAGCAGTTCAAGTACGTGCCGGCGGACATTCCGGTGGCGGCCAGTTGCTTCACCCACGCAAGCGTGACGCAGGATCTGAAGCGGATTTTCTTCATGGAGATGGAATCCATGGGGTTGCCCGTGTGGCTGAAGAGCAAGCTGGGGGGGCTGGGGGAAATCCATGCCGGTGGAAACGTGGCCACGGCGGCGATGTCGGTGGCGGTGGCTCTGGGGTGCAATCCGGTCCTGACCGTGGGTCTGGACCTCAGCTATCCGGACAGCGGGAAAACCCATGCCTCCGGAAAGCTGGGCGAAACGGCGGGGCCCGGGCTGAAGAAAGAGGAAAAGTATTACGACGTGCCGGGAAACTACCAGCCGACGGTGAAGACCAACCGGCAAATGATGCACTATGTCGATTTTACCAACGAGTTGATTGCCTATTATTCCGACAAGACGTTCATCAACGTCAACACGGCGGGAGCGCTCCTCACGGGGGCCCGGCTCGTTCGTCCGGAGGAAATGGGCTCGTTTGCCGGAGAACCCTTCGACGCGGCGGGGGAAATCGCCCGGATCTACGAGGAAGATATCCGCCAGCGGGACCGGGGGGCCTTCTTGCAGGCGCTGAAAGAGGATCTGCCCCAGTTGCGTTCGCTGAGAACCCAGTGTATGGATGCCGCAATGACCTGCAACCAGATGATCATGCTGATGCGGCGCCCCGGCAGTTTTGCGCATGCCGAGGAGACCGGTCATGCCTGCCTGAAGCAACTGGAGCCGATCGACGAGCGCCTGAAGGTGGACCCGATCATGAACCTGCTCGAGTCGCGCCTGGAAAGCGCCTCCCGGCTGCTGGCGGAGCGAATGATGACCGCCGAGGAAATCGCGATTCCGCCGGCGGTGCGCAGTTTCTGGCGCTGGCGCGAGTTCTACAAAAGCGTGGCGGATGCCTGCCGGCAGACGGATGCCGCGCTGTCGGACGTGATCCGGACGATCGAATCCGCGTCCGCCCCCCCCTCTTCACAACCAAACTTGGCAACCAAAACCGAACCTCTGGAGATGCCCGCATGAACACCCAGCAATATGAAACCCAGAAAATATTGTCCGCTTCTCCCATGGAGCTGATCCTCATGCTTTATGATGGGGGCCTGCGCGCGTTGTCCAGCGCTTTGGCGGCTTTTGACGTCGCAGACGAGATCGAGCGCATGAACAGCATCCATGAACACCTCTTGAAGGCCCAGGATTTCATCACCGAGCTGGCGTGTTCGCTGGACGTGGAGCGGGGCGGGGAGCTGGCCGTGGAGTTGAACCGGCTGTACGAGTTCATGCTGCACCACCTGGCCATGGCGAACAACGAAAAGCGCAAAAAACCGATTGAAGAGGTCAAGATGATGCTGGGCGAGATCCGCAACAGCTGGGTGACGGCCATGGAGTCGGTTCCGCGGGAGCAGCAGCCGGATCCGGTGCCGGTCGAGAGGACGAGCAGTTTCCGTTTTTCGGGCTGACCGGGCGGGGAGGATCCGTGAATCCGACAGTTTTTCAACGATCCGAGACGGCAGAACGGCTTTTGGAGCTGGATCAAGAGCTGCGGGAGGCGATTGACCGGCGCGACGGGCAGGCGGCCAGCCGCGCGGCCAAGCGCCAGTCGATGGAGATCCGGAAGGCGATGAAGCTTTCGCCGAACGATGGAGGCGTCTGGATTCGCGAGGCCGCAGACCGGCTGGCGGAGCTGGTGGTGCGGGCCCAGGAGGCGCAACGGGTGATCGGGGCGCAAATCACGGGGGTGGATGTCCAGCGGCGCCTGGTGGGGGCGCCCATTGCCGCCATGGGGCGGACGGGTAGCCGATCCTTCTGGGTCTGATGGATCCCGTGGCACGGGCTGTGCTATCATGAGGGCATGGCTGCAACACAAAAAGAAACGAACAAACTCTACCGACAGAAATATTTTGTCGAAGCCAATCGCGTATTGCGCTACCGACCAGCGCCTGCAGGGCCTGGAAGGTCTGGTTCTTCCGCCATTATCCGCCGGGACGAGGGCCGTGTAGGGGAAATCCGGGTGCCGATGAACAAGCCGGCCCCCGCGCACGATGCCCAGATTGCCGTTCAGATCCTCCGCAAGGGGGGAGCCATTTGCGGCATTCGCATCACGTGTCCCTGCGGACGCCACGCGGAAGTCGACTTGGATTATCCGGCGGCCGAAGCCGCACCCAAGCCGTCGGGAGGAGTCCGTTGAACCGCCGCCCGTTCAGGTTGCGGGCTCAGAGCCGCCGGTGGGCGTCGGCGGGGCTTCTTGGACTGTTGATTGTGCTGGGAACCAGTTGCACAACCGGCGTCCGGCGGACCTTCAACCATGATGCATTCCGTCCAAACGAGCATTTCCGGGTTCAATTTCTGCTGCCGGATGGCATGGTGGAGCGTCCGGTTCCGATCGAAAGCCTCCTGTTGCTGCCGCCGATCGGATTCCAAACGGAGGAACAGTCGCAGCAGTGGATGCTTTCCATTTGGCAGGAGCTGCAGCAGAACTTGCCGGGCATTGTCCGGGCACCGAGGAGCGACGGGCCCTATGCCCCCTATATCCGCGCGGACAATCTCGTGATGGAGGACGGGCGGATCGATGGCAACGAGCTGGAGAGAATCGGGAGAATGGCGGGGGCGTCGCACCTGTTGCTGATGAGGGTCATCAGCTATCGGCCCTATCCGCCGCAGGGCATCATCATGGAATGGACCTTGCTGGATGTGAAAGAGCGGCAACCCGTACTGATTTTGGCGGGGGGGCTGGATGCCTCCGAGCAGAAGGTGCTGGAGGCGGCGAATCGCTATGTGCGGAACCGGCGTTCGGATCCGGCCTCCGCCGGGAACATTGAAGTCCTCTTGCGTTCTCCAAGGGAATATAGCAGATTTGCAGCCGCGGAGTCGGCAGACGCCCTGAAGGCGTGGGTGAGACCCTCGAGCGAAGTGTTCGTCCCGCATTTAAGCTATTGATGAAACAGGACGATTAACAGTTGTGTCGGAAGGTTGGTTGAATTATGAAAATAGATGATGTTTCCGTCCGATTACAACATGAGCGCAATCTTTCACGAATCAAGGCTTCCAAATCCGATGCGCAGGCAGGGACTTCCCGGGAGCTCGGTGGCGTGAAAGATACGGCGCAAACGTCTGCGCTTGCGAGGCTTGCTTCGGAAGCTGTCCGCCAGTTGCAGGAGGAACCCATCCGAGAGGATAAGGTTTCGCAGTTCAAGTTCCTGGCCGATGATGATTCGAAGTTTTCGGATGGCGCCATTGACGCCATTTTTGCTCGGATGTTTGCCATGTAGGATCTTTTTGGGCGTTTCTTCCGCCCCAGTCTGACTCGTACTCGCTCGCCGCCGGATGAAAAATCCGGCGGCATTTTTTGCCTCATCGGTTTTCCTTCTCCGGTTCTGAAATGGGATCTCGGTGCCCGTTCCATCCAGAAGCATGGGAATGTGGCGGGGGGGAGATGCCGGGAAGGAAAGGGGGCGAAAACACCCCGGCTGAAGCCTGTGGCATCGGACCTGCTTTCTTATTGCGCAATCGAAACGGAGAAGGCAATGAGCGATATGGATGTAGCATTGTGGGGGCAGGGAAAGTGGTGGAACACCCGTTTCTGGCACTCCAACCAGCAGGCGTCCCAGAACGAAATGGCGGATGGACTCCGGGCGGTTTTCAGCCGTTCGACCGACCGGATGGACGCCATTGCCGAAAACCTCGCCAATGCCAGCACGCCGGGCTACCGCTCGGCCTGCGTTCTTCCGAAGAATTTCGTGGGGGAACTCAAGGGGCGCCTGGTGGGTCACCAGTGGCGGGTGGGAACCGATATGACGCCCGGAGCGGTTCGCCTGACGGACCGCGCGCTGGATTTTGCGCTGCAGGGGGACGGATTTTTCGTCGTTCGTTCGCCGAATGGCGAATTTCTTACGCGGAACGGTTCCTTCGAGGTGAGCCAGGATGGAACGCTCACCACCGCCAGCGGCTATGAAGTGCTGGGCGACGACAACCAGCCGATCAAGATTCCCGAGAATGCGGGCAGCAACAAGATCGAGGTGGGGGAGGACGGGGTCATTGTGGCCGACGGGCAGGAAGTGGGACAGCTCCGTCTGGACCGGATTTCGGATGAAGAGCAACTGCGTCGGATCGGAACGACACTGTTCACCACGCCGGACGAAAACCGCCAGCCCGCCGAGGATACTCGGGTGGTGGGGCGTGCCCTCGAGACGAGCAACAGCACGGTGTATCAGGAGCTGGCCGACATGATGGTCCTCTCCCGCTCCGTCGAGGCCGCCCAGCGGGCTCAAAACGACGAAACGGAAGCCCAGAAGAAAATGATGGATGCGCTTGCCTAGGCGCGAAGGAAGGAAAAAGCCATGCAAAGAGCCTTATGGTCTGCCGTCACCGGAATGCGAGCCCAGGAAATGTCCCTGGACGTGATTTCCAACAACCTGGCCAACGTGAACACGGGCGGATTCAAGAGCAGTCGCATTCGCTTCCAGGATTTGCTGTATGCCTCCCTGGTCACGCCTGGAGCGGCCAGCGCCAACGGGGAAGTGGGTGGCGTGCAAGTGGGTCACGGCACCCGGGTGGCCGGAACCACCCGCACCCAGGAGCAGGGGGCGCTGATGGAAACGGGTAACAACATGGATTTTGCCATCGAAGGCGACGGCTTTTTCGAAGTCACCCTGCCCGATGGAAAGACCGCCTACACGCGCGATGGCGCCTACACGATCAATGGCGCGGGCGAGGTGATCACCTCGGATGGCTACCGCGTCTCGGGGTTCGACACCATCGACCCGGGAACCACCGAAATCACGATCGCCCACGATGGATCCTTCACGGCCGTTGTCAACGGCGTGTCGGTGACCAAGGGACGGGTGACCCTGGCGCGGTTCTTGAATCCGGAAGGGCTTCGCGCCCTGGGCCGCAATCTGTTCCAGGAAACGGAGGCCAGCGGCCCTGCCGAGACCGGCTTGAATCCCGGCGAAAACGGGATGGGTGGCATTGCCCACCGCTATCTCGAGCGCTCGAATGTCAACACCGCCACGGAGCTGGTGAACATGATCACGACGCAGCGCGCGTACGAGGCCACCTCGAAGGCCATCCGCGCCAGCGACGAAATGCTGAACACGGCCAATCAATTGGCGAGGTAGGCCATGGAAACGGGACAAGGCATTCTTTCCCTCGTGCGCAGGACCGGTCGGTGCCGCCGCCGCTTTGCGGTTGCGACGCTGTGCCTGTGGGCGGCGGCGCTGCTGCCGGCCCCGGCCCAGGTGCTGGAACTCGAACCTCGCGCCATGGTCTCCGGCGCCCGCATCCTGCTCCAGGACCTGGTGCGCGCGGGCACCAGCCTGCCCGACGGCTGGGGAACACGGAGCATCGCGGATGCACCGGCCCCCCGGGAGACCAAGGCCCTGTCCCTGACCGAAGTGGCCCAGACCATGAATGCCTATGACGACATGC
>CAYNHA010000102.1:0-7354 GCA_964397035.1 uncultured Verrucomicrobiota bacterium | reverse complement strand
TCTTCAATCCCCCCTTCGCCCCCCATAGCAGCGTGCAGTACACGGTGGACCTGAATCTGGTCACGCGCATATTCAGCGAGTTTGAAATGATCCGCGGCGATTTCCGCCCCGCTTCGCCCACCCCCTTCTGATCGCCTGCATCAGACAAAACAATCACCACATAGAGGAAAACAGGTATGAAATACGTTCCACAATTGTTTGTTGCCGGTTTGATGCTTGCGCTGGCCACACCGGTCCTGGCGGCTTCTGCGGACTCGCCCTTCCACGTGAACAACCGCTTGCGCCTGGGCTATGATGACAACATCTACCAGTCGGATGACTTGCCGGAATTGAACCGCACCCCGCAGGGCAGCTTCCGCGTGGTGGAGGAAATCGAGGCGTTGGTGAATTTGAACATGGAACGCACCTACATTGGATTGCGTTATCGTCCGTCGCTGGTCTGGTATAACGATCGCGAGCCGAGCAGTTCCGATTTCCTGAACGACCTGGACCTGAATGTGGTGCACAACTTCAGCCCTTCGCTGACCTTGTCGCTGAGCGATACGCTGCGGGCCGGCGAGCTGCCCGAGCTGCAGGACGGCGAGTATATCGTGCGCGAAAAGGACGACAACTACTACAACTCCGCCATGGCGACCTTGTCGTACAACCTGCGCCCGGAAACGCGTTTGGATCTGTCGGGCCGCTACATCACCCTGATCTACGACACCGATTCCCCGGCGAAGGACAACAACGACTATTACAGCATCGTCGGTGGTTTGACGCTTCGCCAGCAGCTGGCCAGCCGGTCGACGGTCATGGGCGACCTGCGCTATCAGACGCTGACCTACAACGATTCGAACGCGGAGTTCAACCGCGATGCTGCCACCATCTTTGCCGGTCTGGGTCTGGAACAGACCTTCAGCCCCCAGTTGCTGGGCAGCCTGCGCGGCGGTGTGGAGTCTCGCTCGTATGACGACGATCTCTACGACGACAACACGAAGCCCTATGTGGAAGGCTCCATGACGTTCCTGCCGACTCCGGCCACCCGCATCACCGCGTCGGCTTCCTACACGATTTACGAATCGGACGTGGACCTCTACCTGAGCCAGGACCGCACCTACCTGTCCTTGAGCGCCGCGCATGACTTCACCGCGAAGTTCAGCGTCTATGCCAGCGGGGCCTATACCCTCAACGCCTACACCGAGGAATACTCGCTGGATTCCCAGTTGGGCGACGCCGATGAAAATTCGTTCCTGCTGAGCGCCCGTCTGTCCTACCGCGTGAACCGCATCAACTGGGTCGAAGCGGGTTGGCAGTATGTCCAGATGGACAGCGATTTGGAGAACCGCGAAAGCTACAAGCGTAATCGCATCGACATCGGCTGGAAGATTCAGCTCTTCTAGTCCGGAACGGGCAGGAAGGCGACCGGAAACGGCCGCCTTCTCCCTGTCCAAGGCGAGAGACAAACCGGCGGGGCGGAAAGGCCCCGCTAGGCATTTCAGGACGAAAACCCATGGCAGAAGATTCCCAAACCAATTCCCTCCACTTCCTCGATTATTGGCGCGTGATCCGGGACCGCAAGGAAGTCATCCTGGCGGTGGCCTTGCTGACCATCGTGACCGGGACGGCCTATACGCTGATGATGCCCAAGAAGTTCACGGCCACCACCCAGTTGGAAGTGCGGGAAGATGCCATGGACGTGGATCCCTTCTACGATCGCCAGTCTTCCCGTTTGGGCTACAATCCCTTCTTCCTCATGACGCAGGAAAAGGTGATGCGGTCGAGGCCCGTGCTGACTGAAGTGATCCGCAACCTGAATCTGCAGCGGGTCTGGGGCACGGAACTCAACGAGGACAAATCGCCGGTTTCGCCGGAGCTGGCCTTGCAGATTCTGGCCCGAAGCATCCGGATCGAGCAGGACCGCGACACCACGCTGATGAACATCAGCGTCACGAGCGAAGATCCCAAACGCGCGGCTGAAATCGCCAACGAAATCGCCAATGTCTACCGCGACCGTCGCCTGTTCGCCAAGCGTCGCGAGATTCAGCGCGCCATCGATGCGATGAGCAACGAAGTGCGCAAGCAGCAGGAACGCGTGGAAGAAGCCGAAGCCGAGCTGGAGCGGATCCGCCAGGAGCAGGGGATTTCCCTCATTGGCCGCGGCAACGCCAGCATCCGCGTCGAGGCCACGCGCCTGAACATGCTGGAGAACGAGCGCAGCGGAGCCGGCGTGGAGATGGTGGTGCGCAAGGCCCGTCTCGACCAGCTCGAAGGGTTGGAGGGCGACAAGCTGATGGATGCTGCGGCGTACATCGTTTCGGATCCCACACTGCTCGGAATTCGCCAGCAGTTGATCGACAGCCAGGTCAGCCTGCAGCTCATGCTGAAAAACGGTGTGATGGGTGCCAACCATCCCGATGTGCTCCGCCTGCAAGGGGCCGTGGATGAATTGCGCCGCCAGCTCAGCTCGGCGCTGGACGGGTTGAAGGCTGGTTTGCGTGCCGACTACGAGGTGTCCCGCCAGAAATACGAGGCGCTGGATGCGGAACTCAGCCGGATCAAAACGCTGGACATCGAGTCCGAAGGCAAGAACTATCTGCCCTTTGACCGTGCGGAGCGGAATGTGGCGATTCAGCGGGATATCCTGACGGCGCTGCGGGCCCGGATCACCCAGACGGGCATCGAAGTGGAAGTGCCGCGGACGACCGTGGAAGTGATCGAAGAAGCCGAGCAGCCGGAACGGCCTTCGAGTCCCCTCGTGGTGCTGAACATCTTCCTCAGCGTGGTGCTGGGGCTGCTGGCGGGAACAGGCCTGGCCTTCTTCGTCGAGTATCTGGATGTGTCGATCAAGACCGTGGACGAAGTTGAAAAGTATCTCGGCCTGCCGGTGCTGGCGGTGATTCCGCAGCAGTCGCGTCCGCTGACCGAAGCCGGTCAGTCGAGCGGCCAGGGCGAAGCCTACCGGGCCCTGCGGACGAGCCTGGCCTTGCTGGCCCGCGAAGGAAAGCAGAAGACGTTCACCGTCATCAGCGGCGGCGTCGGCGAAGGAAAATCCACGACGCTCTTCAATCTGGCCTATGTCTGCGCCGAGCAGGGGAGCAAGGTGCTGATCATCGATTCCGACTTGCGCCGTCCCGTCCAGCACAAGATGGTGGGCCTGGCCAACCGGACCGGGTTGGTCAATGTCCTGACCGGTGAACTGAAGCCGGAAGAGGTCATTCAAGAGACCGGCGTTCCGAATTTGTGGATGCTGACCAGCGGTCGCCTGCGCCGGGGCTCGCTCGGCATCATGAACAGTCCCCGCTTGAAGGCGATGCTGGACGGCCTGAAGGAAAAATACGATTACATCCTGCTGGATTCCCCGCCGATCCTGGGCGTGACGGATGCCGCGATCCTGGCTGGCGAAGCCGATGGAGTCTTGCTGGTGGTGCAGTACCGGAAATATCCCAAGATCATTTCCCTGCGCGCCAAGCGGATGATCGAGAACGCGGGTGGCCGCTTGATGGGTGCCGTGCTGAACAACATCAACATCATGCGCGACGACTATTATTATTATTACCACTATACGACCAAGAAGTATTATGGTAGCACCAAGCATGAAAAAGAAGACGATGTGACGGAAGCCTAGACGTGAAATTGGCCAGATTTTTCCATGATGTTGTTTCCACCGGATCCATGGTGGGATTGGTCCTGTGTCTTTTCACGGCTTGTTCGTCTCCATCGGTTCAGAACCGCAAGGTGTACGACCGCTATGCGGAACTGGTGGCGGAACGGAACCGCACGATGAACAGCTCTTCCTCGGACGCCTCGGCCTCGCCTGTTGTCAAGGAGGTTCCTTCGCGTCTGGCTCCTGCGCCGGCTCCGGTTTCCCCTCCGGCGGCCAAGCCATTGCCTGCGCCGGCTCCGGCGGCTGCCAAGCCGGAAGTGGCCGTGAAACCGGCACCGGCTTCTCCTCCTCCTGTGCAGGTGATTGCGCCCAAGCCGGTTGAAAAGGCAACTCCGCCGACCCTGCCTCCGCCTGTGGCGTCCAAGCCAGCCCCCGTTGTTCCGGCCCCATCGGCTCCAGTGGCGGTTCCGGTTGCCCCTCCGGCGACGGCCCCTGCCGCCAGCACGGCCTATGTGGCTTCTCCTTCCACGGATGGCGTGGCCTATCTGCTGAAAGTGGGAGATGTGGTTCAAATCAGCCTGCGTGGAATTCCAACGGCCGATGCCATTGAAGATGTGATCGACGAAGATGGCATGGTTTCCCTTCCGTTTATCAATGAGATTCAGGCCGCTGGCATGACGGCTTCCGAGCTGGAGCGGAATATTCGCAAGACATACCTGGATCAGGACATTTACCGCAACATCGCCGTGAACGTGGTCGTGCCCACCCGCTACTATTTCATTCAGGGCGAAATCCGCCAGCCTGGCCGTTTTCAGATTGTGACAACCATGCGAGTCTCCCAGGCCATTGCGGCGGCGGGTGGCTACACGGAATATGCCAGCGGACAGGTACTGGTCAAGCGCGGCGGCCGCATCGTCAAGACGATTCGGGATTCGCGCCGTCTGGAGCGTACGCCGGAAGACGACATTCTTCTGGAGCCGGACGACATCATCGAGGTTCGGCGGAGCTTGTGGTAACCGTTGGGGTTGGCGAGCTTCATGCGATCGGTCGATGAGTGGGGCGAAGCCGAAAGGCATTCCGGGTGGATCCGACGCCTCTATGATGGACTGGCCATCCTGTTGCTGATGTGGCCTGCCACGGGCGGAATGTGGATCATGGCCTCCACGCGCACGTGGGGGTTTGCTCCGGGAATTCTTCTGTCGCTTTCCGGATCGGCGCTGGTTTTGCTGCGGCCTCTCGTGTTTCCGGATACGCCGCGCGGACGGGCCCCGTTTGCTTTTTGGCTCATGGCGCTGCTGACGGCATGGGTGGTGGCCAGCGTGAAGTGGGCACCTGTCTTCACGTCGGCCCGGTGGGAGGCGCTGCGATGGGCCTGTCTGCTGGCGGCCGCCTGGTCGTGGATGCAGGTGGGCGGTGTGAAGCATCGATGGAAGTGGCTGATTGGAATCCTCCTTCTGGTGGTTGCGCTGGACGGCCTGTACGCCTTGATCCAGGAAGTGAACGGATCGAATCGGGTTCTCTGGGCGGCGCGGCCGGAGCAATACGGAATGAGGGCCAGTGGCAGTTACCTCTGCCCCAATCATTTTGCCAACATGCTGGCGATATTGATTCCGGTGGCCCTCGCGCTTCTTTTCTTGCCGGAAGCCGGATTTCCTCTGCGGTTGATGGCTCTGTATTTCATGGGTGTTTCCGCGCCGGCGCTGTACCTGACGCAGTCCCGCAGCGGCTGGCTGGGTGCGACTGCGGGCATTGGCGCAACCCTTTTGCTGTTGGCATGGCGGAAGAGCCGGATGTGGTTCGCGCTGGCCTTGGTGGTGTTGCCTCTTCTGGGGGCGGCGGCGGGCTGGACGGCATGGAACGCATTGCCCGCGGTTCGATCCCGAATGGGCATTTTGATCCGAGATCCGGAAAAAGCGTCATCCGGGCGGCTCCAAATGTGGAGAGATGCTCCGGCCATGTTCAAGCACAAGCCCGTGGAAGGTTTTGGGGCGGGGTCCTACGTGTGGGCTTATCCGCCTTTCCAGCGGCATGTGCGCCATCACTTGAATTACGATTTTCCCCATAACGAGTACATCCAGGTGGCGTTGGAATACGGCGCGGTGGGACTGGCCTTGACCTTCGCCGGATTACTGGCCTGCGCATGGGGAATCACGCGGGGCGTGCTGAAGGCCCGTTCTCGCACCGGTGCCTTCCTGCTGGCCGGCGCGGGAGGCAGCTTGGTGGCCAGCCTTCTCCACGCCTGTTTTGATTTCAATTTCCATATTTTTCCGAATCCGCATGCGCTGGTCTGGGTGGGGGGAGTGGCTTGGGGCGTCTGGTTCATGAAGGAAAAAGGGGCCGAAGCTGTGTCCGGAGCCCGGCGGTGGATGCGATGGATTTGGGCGCCGCTGGGGGCCGTTGCCTGTGGTGTCGGGGCTTGGCTGGCCGTGGTGGGAGGTGTTTCCTACCTGTGGAACCTGAAGGCCGAGATTGCCCGCAACCAACTGGAATGGGATGTGGCCGGGGAGAAGTATGGAAAATCCATCCGGTGGGATCCTCGCAACGCGCAGCCCCATCAGGGATTGGGCAATTTGAAAATCGCGCAGTCCACTTGGTTCCGAAATCCCGATGTGGGGACCGAGAAGGAGGGGCGGCATCGCCTGGCCCGGGAGGCGGCGGAACATTTCCAGCAGGCGCTGGCGCTCAATCCTTGCGATATGGCCAGCGTGTTTGGATTGGCCCGGGCCCACAACCTGCTGGGCGAGCCGGAGGAGGCGCTGAACTATTACCGGCAGGCGCGGAACTACGCGCCCCGCCATGTGTTCTACCGCGAACAGCTCGGTATCCAGTTGCGCCAGATGGGGCGCGATGCCGAAGCCTTGGAGGTGTTCCGCCAGAACGTGGCGGACGGCGTCTCGACCGAAATCAGCACGTTGAACATCCGGGCGATCGAACGCAAGCAGGCCAGAGAGGCCGCTTCGCCACCGCCGTCCTGACCGGGGCATGAAAAAGCCGACGGGGAAAACCCGTCGGCTGGAAAGATCAGGAGACTACCAAACGACAGGGGTGTTCCAATCGGGAACCTTGTCGCTCACCTTGGGCTTCAGTTCGGCCTTGGGTTGGGGCTTTTCAACGTCTTCCTTTTCGGACGCCTTCTTGTTTTCAGGCTTCTTGCCGGTCTGCGCCTGTTTCTCCGCCTTTTTCTTCTTGGGCTCTTCGGCTTGCTTTTCGGCCTTCTTGGCGGGCGCTTCCTTGTGATGGATGACAAGATCCATGACTTCTTCCTCGGTCACCAGTTCCTCTCCATCGCTTGTTTCAACCACCTGGACCTCTTCCACCACGACTTCCTCGACGACTTCCTCGGCCGGTGCGGCTTCTTCGGGCCACTCGTCGCCGAGCATCTCTTCCACGCTGTTTTCCGCCGCCGGAATTTCTTCTGCGGCGGGTTCTGCGGCGACTTCGGGCGTTGCAGCCTCAACCGCTACTTCGGTCACGGCCACTTCTTCCACCACTTCTGCCGGGGGTTCCGCCGGAGCCTCGACGGATTCTTCAACAGGGGCGGCCTCGACAGCCAAGGTTTCTTCGACGGCCGGCACTTCTGCCGCGCTCTCGTCGGCGGGTGGGGCCATTTCCGCATCCCATCCGCTATCCAGTAAATCGGCAAAGGGGTATTCGGCGGAGGCATCCGCTGCAGGAACTTCGGCGATGGGTTCGGCTGGGGTGGCTGCTTCCTCGCTTTGGATCAAATCCGCAAACGGATCGGCAGCGGGGGGCTCTGCGGCAGGAGTC
>CAYNHA010000101.1:0-8557 GCA_964397035.1 uncultured Verrucomicrobiota bacterium | reverse complement strand
AGTCCTTCGACCCCGAAAACTCCTCTTTCCAGAACACCGCCCTCGAAATCCTGCGCGCTCGCGACGCCTACATGATCCAATCCATGGACGCCAAGGCTGAGTTCGCCGGCGCCGCCCGCGAGAAGCGCATCACGCCCGTCGGCGGCTATTACCTCAGCCGCTACATCGAGGATCTCGACCGCCTCGTCCGCCGCGCCAAATCCATCGCCTTCGCCGAACGCCAGCCCGACTTCTGGGTCAAGCAAACCAAGTTTGAAAAGGACGCCAAGGAAGCCCTCGCCTACTCCGCCCCCGGCCTCGTCGACCCGAAGGAATACCTCGCCCTGCTCCAAAAGGAATCCCCCTTCGACGACTCCGATCTCGCCGAAGACTCCCACCCTTCCGTTCCCGCCCAATCCCCCCACGAAGTCCCCCCCGACGAGCGGCCCCCCGCCTCCGTGTAAGCCCCCTTCCCCGGGGCTTTCCGGCCGCCGCTTTTCCACCGCTGGAACAGTTTTCCACAGTGTGGAAACATTTTTTCCATTGTGTGGAAAAACCGCGAAAAAGTTTTCCATACTGTGGAAAAATCCGCGTGCGGCCGCTGCCGCGCCCGGGGCGCACGCAAAAAGAAAAAGCGCAAGGGAAGTTTCCTTCCCTTGCGCGGTATCCGCGGCGGATGGCTTACTTGGCGGGAGCCGCCGTCTTGGCGTACTCGATCGCGAAGCCGGCGTAGAACGCGGCGGCGCGGGTCAGGTGCTCGATATCGATTTCCTCGTTCGGGAAATGCGCGAACTTTTCGTGGCCGGGGCCGAAGCCAATGACCGGTATGCCGTGCATGCCGCAGATGGAAACGCCGTTGGTGCTGAACACCCAGTAGGACACGACGGGCTCTTCGCCGAGGGCCTTCTTGAAACCGGCGACGGCGCTGGTGACCTGCGGGGTGTCTTCGGTGATGTGCCAGGTGGGATAGTACTTCTTGGTGGGATACACCAGGCCCGTCCAGCTCGGGACGGAGTATTCCAGCACCTTGACCTCGGCGCCGGCCTTCTGCACGCTCGGCAGGGCCTTGAGCTCGGCCACGCTGGTGGCCTCGTTCTCGCCCGTCGTCAGGCGGCGGTCGAGATGGATGGTGCAGCTATCGGCCACCGCGCACAGGCTGGGCGAGGTGGAACGGATGTGGCTGATGGTGACGGTGCCCTTGCCCAGCGGCTTCGTGGGAGGCAGGCGCTCATTGAGCTTTTCGATGTCCTTGATGATGTCGGCCATCTTGTAGACGGCGTTGTCGCCGCGCTCGGGGGCGGAGCCGTGGCAGGAGACACCCTTCGTGGAAATCTCGATTTCCATGCGGCCGCGGTGGCCGTGGTAGATCTGCAGGCTGGTGGGCTCGGTCGACACGACCACTTCCGGACGCAGCTTGGTTTCGCGGATGATGTACTGCCAGCAGAGGCCGTCGCAGTCTTCTTCCTGAACGCTCGCCACCACCCAGATGGTCAGGTCCTTGGGAACCATGCCCAACTCCTTCAGCATGGCGATACCGTAGACGGAGCTGGCGATGCCGCCCTTCTGGTCGGTCACGCCGCGGCCATAGACCTTCCCATCCTTGATGATGGAGGGATAGGGCTGCACCTTCGTCCACAGGGACAGGTTGCCCACATCCACGGTGTCGCAATGGCCATCGAAGGCGATCACGCGCGGGCCGTTGCCGATGCGGCCGAGCAGATTGCCCATGCCGTCGATGACCACTTCGTCATAGCCCAGCTTCTTCATGGCGGCTTCCATGAACTTGACCACATCACCTTCCTGGCTGCTCAGGGAGGGAATGGTGGCAATATCCTTGAGGAAATTGGCGATGGCGCCTTCGCGCTTCTTGGCTTCCGCATACAATTGTGAACTCATCTTGTTTCTCCTTTGTGAATGGGGCCTACAGGCTCTTCAGGACGCCCGTGGCCGCGTTGAATTGGTTGATCAGCTTGTCCCACTCGGCGACCTGCTTCGGATCGAACACGCTCTTCCAGAAGTCCTCGTCCCACAGCTCGCGCAGTTCCTCGCTGGTCTTGCCCTGCTGCTCGACCCAGGTGAAGTACTTGAAGTTGTGCAGCGCCTTGCGGTCGAAGTAGGTCAGCTCGCGGAAGGTCGTGGGGTCGCACCCCTGCAGGTAGCGCGCATAGATCCGCGCCGCCTTGTCCGCGGTGAACCGGCCATACTGCTCGCCCATTTCGACCATGCGCGAGGCATAGAGGTCCATCGAATCCGTCAGCGGCATGAAGATCACGTCGCGGCTGTCCATCTCGTAGTAGCGCGCGGCCCAGATGGCGCTCACGAGATTGCAGATGCTGGAGATGCCGGCGGCGGAGAGGAGCCCGAGCACGTCGTCCTTGACGCCCTGCTTGCGCAGGTAGTCCTGGCCGACCGGATCGTTGAAGATGCGCATGATCTGCATGACCTGCTCGTCGTCGACGGCCGCCACGGCATCCGTGTTGCGCACGTTGTGGATCCACGGAATGTGCTTGTCGCCGATGCCCTCGATGCGGTGGGCGCCGAATCCGTACTGGTACAGGGTCGGGCACTGCTGGGCTTCGTTGGCCACGATGCGGATGCCCGGATGCTGGGTGCGGAGGTAGTCGCCCGCGGCAATCGTGCCCGCCGAACCCGTTGCACTGACATAGCCGGCCATGCGGCTGGTCGCGGTCTTGAAGTGGTTCTCGTACAGCTCCTGGATGGCGCCGCCGGTCATGTTGTAGTGCCAGATCGCGTTTCCGAATTCCTCGAACTGGTTGAAGATGACAATCTTGTCGCCGCGCTCCTTGCGGAGCGTCCAGCACATGTCGTAGATCTCCTTCACGTTCGACTCGGTGCCGGGCGTGGCGATGATTTCGTCGGTGTTGATGCTCTTGAGCCACTGGAAGCGCTCCTGGCTCATGCCTTCGGGGAGGATGGCGATGGCCGGGCAATCGAGGAGGGCGCAATCATAGGCGCCGCCGCGGCAGTAGTTGCCCGTCGAGGGCCAGACGGCCTTCTGCGTGGTCGGGTCGAAGTTGCCGCTCACCAGGCGCGGCACCAGACAGCCATAGGCCGCGCCCACCTTGTGCGCACCCGTCGGGAAGTGCCTCCCCACCAGACCCACGATGCGGGCGTCCACGCCCGTGATCTCCTTGGGAAATTCCACCCAGTTGCCTTCGCCGAATCCGCCGGTCTTGGGATCGTTCTTCCACGTGATGCGGAACAGATTCAAGGGATTGACGTCCTGCGGCTGGATCTTCTTCAGCTTCTGCTGGATCTTCGCCGGAACCAGCTTCGCCGGATTCTTCTGCTGCGCAAACGTCGGCAGGATGACGCCCCGCTCCTTCGCGCGTTGAATGCTCCGGGACAAGACTTTCTTGTCGATCTTGGAAATGATTTTCATGCTCTCTGCTACTCCTCTATGGGGATTCGGTTAATTAACCTTGGAAGTGTCGCTTTTCGGCCCCTTGGCCGTCAAACCAAATGGGCATCCAACGGAAAAGCGTTTTAGCGAAACAGGAGAATCCACAGGACCGTGGCGCCATAGAGGGCCACATCGGCCATGAGAGGCAGGTCCGTCAGCAGGATCTGCTCGGGGCGGTCGCCCTTTTCCTGGCGGTAGACCAGGTCCATGTAGCGGAAGAGGCCAAAGACCACAAACGGAATGGTCGCCCCCAGCCAGGGGGTGCCAAACTTGTCCACGGTTTCGGGCCAGAGCGTATAGATCGAATAGCAGACAAGGGCCGAGGCCCCCATCATGGAAATGAGCAGGTCCAGCAGGCGCTCGTCATAGCCATCCAGTGCCGCCCGGGTACCCTGTCCGGACAGGTTCACCTTCTCGTGCCGCCGCTTGCACAGGCCCAGGAACAGGGCCAGCAGCAGGGCGCACAGAAGCAGCCATGGACTGATCACCACATGAATCACCACCGCCCCCGCCAGCGCGCGCAACACAAACCCCAAGGCAATCACCACCACGTCCACAAGCGCCAACCGCTTGAGCCCAATGGTGTAGGCCAGTTGCAAAACCAGGTAGACCCCCACGACCGCCAGCAAATCCGTCCCCAGCCTCCACGCTCCACCCAGCCCGGCCGCCAGAAGGCCCAGCGCGATGAAAAGGGCCTCGCGGGTGCCCACTTCCCCCGCCGCGATGGGCCGGTGACGCTTGACCGGGTGCAGGCGGTCCTGCGGGGCATCGCGCAAGTCGTTGAAAATATAGACCGCGCTCGACACCAGCGAAAAAGCCAACGCCGCCAGGCAGACCTTCCACAATTCCCATGCCGCCAGATTCTGGTTTCGGTCGCCCAACGCGAAGACAAAGGCCGCAAACACCACGGCATTCTTCGTCCACTGCTTCACCCGCAGCAGGCGGGCCAGCACAAAGGGCGACATCATCCGGCCGCGCCCCCGGATGCCGCTCCCTTGGACGCGGCCACGCTCTGCGGATGGACCACCCGCGGACTCCGGCGGAATCCGCAACGGGCCAGCAGTTTCCACACCATGAAGAGGGCCTCGTTGATGATGCCCCCGCTCATCTTCGACTGCCCTTCGCGGCGTTCCTCGAACACGATCGGCGATTCCACCACTTGGAAGCCCAGATGCCACGCGGTGTGCGTCATTTCAATCTGGAACGAATAGCCGTTCGACCGAATGGCGTCCAGGTCCATGGAGGCCAGCACCTCGCGGCGGAAGCATTTGAAGCCGCCCGTTGGATCAAAAAAGGGCATCCCGGTGATCATGCGCACATAGAGCCCCGCGCCCGTGCTCAGGATCAAGCGGTTCAGCGGCCAGTTGATGACGCGGATGCCGCCGATATAGCGCGAACCCAAGACCACATCGGCCTTCTGGGCCGCCGCCCGCAATTGGGGCACCGCCTTGGGGTCATGCGAAAAGTCGGCATCCATTTCCATGATGAACCGATACTGCGAACGCTCCAGCGCCCAGCGGAATCCCGCGATGTAGGCACGCCCCAGCCCCTGCTTCTGCTGACGGTGCATCACATGGATGCGAGGCTCGGCGGCAGCAAGGCGGTCGGCCAGTTGCCCGGTGCCATCGGGGGAATTGTCGTCCACGAAAAGAAGGTCCGCTTCGGGACAGGCTTGGAGAACCGCCTTCGAAATGGCCTCGGCGTTCTCTTTCTCGTTGTAGGTCGGAATGATGACTAGGGTATCGCTCATGGTTTGGGAATCCTATCCGAGCCATCGGCGCCGGACAATCCCAAATCCATGTGGAGGACCACCTTCTCCCCCTGGCGTCCCAGTTCCGCCCGCGCGGAGCCGAAGGGGGCAAAGGCATCGATCCATGTCTTGGCCTCGTTCAACTGTTCACGGACGGCCTGCGAATTGCCGCTGTTCAGGAACATTTGCGCCATGGACCACGTGGCAATGGCATCGCGCGCCAGCTTTCCGGTCCGCGCCAGGTCCATCCACAGCGCAATGGCTCCGGGCCGGTCCACCGGCGCCACCCAGGAGGGGACCTGCGCGCTGGAGCCTCCCGCAGCCGAAGCTTGCACCAGTTTCTGCAAGGCGCTGAGATTGCTTGAGACCAAGAGCCATCCGTCCACGACCGCACAGGCCGGACGATCCGATTTCGCCAGAGCATCCACCCACTCCTTGCCGTCCGCGCTCTCCAGCACGTGAACCGTGGCCGGTGGCACGGAAATCGGCTGCACCATGAAGGCGGCTCGATAGCGAGCATTGCTGGAATCCAACATCCGCTGGATTGCGCCTTCCGCCGCCGCCGCATCGGGCGCGGGTGTGGCCAGCAGAAGCGTCGGCACGCGCAGGCCGGACAGGCCCAGCGAGCCCATCACGCCCCAGGCCAGTCGCCCGCCCATGTCGCCATCCATGAACACCACGGCCACCCGGTCCGTGGCCACTTCGGTGATCATTCTCACGGCATGACGCATGTCGCCGCGCAGCTCCGGTCGGGTCAGCAGTTGCTGCAGCAGTTCGGGCTTCACCATGGCCGCCGCGCAAGGAGCCTCGCCCAGCAGGTGTGTCAACGAATCCAAGCTCGACTGCCCCATTCGGTCTCCGGGAACAGGCCACACCGCATCCGCCGAAGCCGAAAGCGAAATCCGGTCGCCGCGCAGCACGGGTATTTCCACGGAAATGCCGGGCGACTGGACGAGATCCCGGCTGGTTTCATCGCGAATCCACAGCCGGTCCGCCACGGTACGGTCATCCCCGGCGGCAAAGCGTTCGAAGGAAGGTTCCTCCTCCATGAGGCGCCGTACGTTCCCGTCGTAGGCCGCCAGCACTTCGGAGATGGCCAAAGGACTTTGCGACAGGCACGCCAGGAGAACGCCTTCCCCAAAGGCAATTGCCAGATGCTGGCCGGGCTCCAGGTCCGGCGAATCCACCCGCCAAACCGATCGTCCCGGAAATGGCTTCATCCGGGTGAAACCTGGAACCTTGAACAGGGCAAGTTGCCAGCGCAGCTTTTGGCTCTCGCCCCCCAGATGGCTTACCGCCATCCATGCCGCCGGACCGCCGAAACGCCCCGGCAGATAGGCCAGCACACCCTCGCGTCCGGCCAGTTTCTCAAACCACTTCCGCGATTCTTCGTCGGCCACCAGGCCCGCCGCGTCCTCCGTCCGAACCCCCGCCGTCCGCATCAGGGCCAGCGCCAGCGGATTCGCCAACAAATCCGCCCAGCGCGCAGGCAGCTTCAAATGCCTTCCCACCAGCGTGGCGGAGGCCGGGATGGGACGATAGATGGCCAATGGATCGTAGGGAATGGTTCCCACCCACCACACCCCCACCCCGATCGAAACCGCCAGCAAGGCCAGCGTCAGCAGCCGCTTGGGCCGAAAAAAACGGGCACCCATGAGATCAGCCGGCCTGTTCCGGCTTCTTCTCAGGAGCGGGCTCCGCAGGCTTTTCGTTCAACGTCTCGACATAGTTCATCTTCAGCTCGGCCAAAACGCCCTTGAGCAATTTGGATTCGGCATCGCTCAAATTGCCCTTTGTCTTGGCTTCCAGCATGTCCAGCATGTCGATCGTGGACGAAGCCGCATCCAGGTTCTTTTCGATTTTGTTGGTCACCGGGTTCAGCGTCTTGCCCAAATGCTGCATCGTGGCGGCCGCCAGCGAAATCACAAGCCCCTGGAACATTTCTCCGCTCTGTCGATCATTGCTCATGGTTGAACTCCTTTGGAAAAATACAGCCCCGGATGCGGGTGCGTTCAATTGCCGCCGGTTGACGGGGGCCGCTGCCCGACTTCGATCGTCCGCACTTCGCCCAGCGGCTTGTGGCGGCGGTGCCACTTCCAATACTTGCGGATCACGACACTGTCGGGAGGAATGCTCTTGAATGTTCCTTGGATTTTGAACCGATAGCGCATGTCCAGCATATCGCCCGCTGCGATCAGGTCGTCATAGGCTTCGGGCGGAACATCCCGATACGTCAGGGTTTGCTTGTCGAACATGCGGAAGAACAGCGTTTTGTCCGTTCCCGAATAACGGACCAGCGAAAACATTTGCGACTGCCCCACAATGCGTCCTTCTTCCTCCGGGGGCGCCACCTCTTCCACTTCCTCCACTACGTTCTCCGCCACGGCCGGCCCTTCCACGGCCGGTTCCTCCACGGCAGGGACTTCCGCCGGGGCAACCGGTTCAGCCTGAACCACCGCTTGCTTGGCGGCTTCCAGCTCCGCCTGCATGCGGGCGGCATCCGCCTCCATCTGGGCTTTCAGCGTTTCAAGCGATTTTTCCAGCTCCGCCTTCTGCTTCTCGGCGGCCGACAACGCTTCGCTCTTGGCGGCCAACTCCTTCGCCGCGGCTTCAGCCTTCTCCACCTGTTCCTTTGCGAGGGCCTCCGTCTTCGCCGCCTGCTCCTGCACCCGCTGCGCCACTTCCGCCTTGGCGGAGGCGGCTTCGGATTGGGCCGACGCGAGAGAAGCCGAGGCCGTGGCCAGCTCCGCCTTGATTCCATCCAGCGTGGCTTCGATCTGCTGCACCACTTCCGGCAACTTGGAAACATCCGTCAAGGATTCCGGTGTCAACCCCTCCACCCCTGCCGACGTGCCCACCTTGAGGAAAGCCTCTGTCAATCCAGCCGTTTTCTTGGCCTGGTGTTGATTCAGGACTCCCAATGCCCCAACGCCCACCAACAAAACAACCACCAGGACCCATGCCACGATGCCAATGATGTTGACCTTGAAAGCCATGCTGTTCTCCTAAATTGAATCAAATCCTTACCGTCCGGATTGGAACCCAAGGCGCATCCATTGTCAAGAAATGGCTTCCCGCGATCTGGCCCGTCTGGATTTCCGGCGGGGACGGCCCGGCAGGCCGTCCCCCACCTCTCGAATGCTACTCTCCCACCAGAATGACCTGGAAGAAGAGTTGGCGGTCCTGCGGATCGGCCGGGAAGGTCAGGAGGGAGGTTTCTTCCGTGGCGAGGAAGCCCTGCGCCAGCGGGAGGAACGGACCGCTCATCGAGGTGGCCACCGCGATCTTGTAGGTCCGCCCGGGCACGCTCTGCCAGCTCAGTTCGAGGCCGTCTGCGATCTCGCGAAGCGCGGTCAGTTCAAGCACGGAGTCGGCGCGCGTCGGATCGGTCCAGGCCAGGAACT
>CAYNHA010000100.1:0-5139 GCA_964397035.1 uncultured Verrucomicrobiota bacterium | reverse complement strand
CGCCTTCATCGTGTCTTTCATGGCGTGCAGGATACCCAACCCCCACCTCGCCTGAAAGAGGAAATCGAGGCAGGCATGTTCTGTGCGCGGCCGCGGAATGGATGTCCATCGCCGTTTTTCCACAGTGTGGAAACATTTTTTACATTGTGTGGAAAAACCGCGAAAAATTTTTCCATACTGTGGAAAACATTTGGTTGCGATAAGGGCTGTTCACTTCGTGCAAATTTTGGGAAAGGTGGTTTCCATGAAGGACGATGCGTTGACTATGGTTCCCGGCGGCTTGCTCGTGCGCAAGTCGGATGCGCTGATTTGCGCCATGGGAAGCCTGGACGAACTGAATGCGGCGCTGGGCCTTTTGAGAGTGCATCTTCCGAAGGGGGCGGATGCCGATCGGATCTGGTCGATTCAAGGCGATTTGCTCCAGATTGGCAACGAGCTGGCCACCGGGCGTCCACATTTGGATCCAGAGCGGATTTCGGCGCTGGAAAGCGAAACCGATTCCAGGAAAGTCCTGTTGCCCCCGCAAACCGGATTTTGCCTGTTCGGAGACGGCGTTGAATCAGCCTTTTCCAATTGGGCCCGAACGGTGTGCCGTCGGGCCGAGCGCGAACTGGTCCGCGCCCAGGAGTGCCAGCCCGCGCGGGTGACGGCATCCGCCCTGCGCTATCTCAACCGCCTTTCGGGTCTGCTGTTCGTCCTGGCGCGCGAGGGTGAGAAATAAGCGTTGTTCCAGAAGTCACAGCGGAATTACGTGCGATCAAAAACTTCCAGGGCCTTGGGCAGGACTTGCGTGACCGCATGGCCTGCCGCCGGAAGGCCGAGCAGGATGGCGCTAATGATTTCCTCCCGTGTGACGCCGAGTTGCTTGGCATGGGCCACGTGGAACGGGATTCCGCTTTCCATTCGCAGGGCGGCCAACACGGATACATAGGCGATGGCCTGTGTCTTGGGGTCCAGGGCGCTGGTGGCCGCCATTCCCTTGACCATTTCCATCCATGCCTGGGCGTGTTGGGGCGCCTCTGCAAAAAACGCGGCAAAGGCGGGACTGATCTGGCCGGTCGGGGTCATGGAACGGGACCTTATGATTCTTCGTCGGCGGGGGTGGCCACCGTGGTTTTGGTGCCGACTTCCTTGCCGGAGGGCTTGGAGCCGTGTTCGGCGTGCTTGGCGATGACGGCATCGCGGATTTTGGCGAGGAGGGCGGGATCCTGACGGAGATTGTCGCGGGCGGCATCGCGGCCCTGGCCGATCTGCTGGCCATCGAAGGAGAGCCATGTGCCGCGCTTGTCGAGGAGTCCAAGATCGTTGGCGGCGTCGATGACGGCGCCTTCCTTGGAGATGCCTTCGGCGTAGAGGATGTCGAATTCGGCTTCGGTGAAGGGGGGGGCGACCTTGTTTTTCACGACCTTGACGCGGGTGCGGTTGCCGATGACTTTGCTGTCGCCGGACTTGATGGCGGCGATTCGGCGGATGTCGAGGCGGACGGAGGAGTAGAACTTGAGGGCGCGGCCGCCGGGGGTGGTTTCGGGGTTGCCGAACATGACGCCGATCTTTTCGCGGATCTGGTTGGTGAAGATGCAGACGGTCTTGGACTTGTCGAGGATGCCGGTCATTTTGCGCATGGCCTGGCTCATGAGGCGGGCTTGGAGGCCGACGTGGGAATCGCCGATCTGCCCTTCGAGTTCGGCGCGGGGGGCGAGGGCGGCGACGGAGTCGACGACGATGACGTCGAGGGAATTGGAGCGGATGAGCTGGTCGGCGATGATGAGGGCTTCCTCGCCGGAGTCGGGCTGGGAGACGAGGAGGTTGTCGATGTCGACGCCGATTTTCTTGGCGTAGCCGGGATCGAGGGCGTGCTCGGTATCAATGAAGGCGCAGACGCCGCCGTTTTTCTGGGCTTCGGCGATGATGTGGAGAACGAGGGTGGTTTTGCCGGAGGATTCGGGGCCGAAGAGTTCGATGATGCGGCCGCGGGGAACGCCGCCGATGCCCAGGGCCATGTCGAGGGTCAGGGCGGAGGTGGAGATGGAGGGGATTTTGGCAACGGCGCCTTCATTGCCGAGGCGCATGATGGCACCCTCGCCGAACTCCTTTTGGATCTGGGCCAGAACGGCGCTGAGGGCGGGAGGTAGATGGCTGTTGGGATCTTTTTTCGCGGCGGCGGGTGTTTTGGGGGCCATGGGTTTTTCTCCTGTTTGTGAACGTATGTTCAGCAATCTAGCACGGGGCCAAAGAAAGTGTCAACAAGGCATTTGTGGCAACATAATACGGGGGAGGGTTCCATGGTGGTGATGGACGCTTGCGTGGGAAAGGGGGGCGGGAATATACTGCCGAGCTGAAGGGCTGGACGCGGGAACAAACGGAAGGGACGTGGGTGCGGTATGCGCAAGGGATGGATGATGATGGCGGTGGTTCTGGCGGCGTTGTCCGGCCGTGGAGAGGAGAAGGGGGCGGACGGGGAGTCGTGGCGCCGAGCGTTGGCGGAGGAGGCGGTGGGAAGGGCCGGGGTGGCGGCGCTGCCGGGGATGGCGGGGGAGGCGGAGGCGCGTCTTCATTTGCTGGGGCAGTTGGGTCAGGCGGCGCCTGTGCAGGCGGGTGCGCGGCGGACGGGGGATGTGCGCTTGCGGGCGGCGGGAGGGAACGGCGAGGTGTGGTCGCTCGAAACGCAGGAGGGGGAAGCGACCTTCGAGGCGGGGATGTGGCGGCGCGGCGGGAATTGGCAGCCGCTGTATTTCTGCGCGGAGGGGCTTCCGGAACGGGCCGGAGCGACATTTGAAGATGCTTGGACGCGGGCGAAGGAGGTGGTGCTGCGGGGCAAGACGGCGGGACTGGAGGTGTCGGGGGTGCGGGCGCCAGCGGTACGCGGGCGGGTGAGCCTGGGGACGTGGGGCGGGCGGGCGGTGGCTGCCCCGTGGGACGCGGCCTGGGTGTTTCAGATCGATGATGCGCCGCTGGCGAACTGGGCGCATCCGTGCCGGTATGTGTTCGTGGCGGCGGATTTGTCGGCGGTGGCGGTGCAGCAGGCGCGGACGCCGCTGGAGATTCGGCGGGAGGGAGCGCGCTCCGAAGCTGGGGCGGTGATGGCGGCGAACGGGCTGGAGGTGTTGGTGCCGTTTGACCGCACACGTCCGGCCGGGGCGCGGATGGTGCCGCGTCCGGCGCGGGGAGAGGCGAAGATCCGGTATGACGGGAGCGTATCGAATTGCTATGCGGTGATTCTTTCCGGTGGATTCGACCGCGACAACAACCATGTGCGCTACTGGGGGGATGCGGCGTTCATCTACAGCACGCTGACGAAGAAGTATGGCTATCCCAAGGGAAACATCTATGCGTTGGTTTCGGATGGTCTCGATCCGGCGGTGGACAACAGCGACAAGGCGGATTCTCCGAAGGATCTCGACGGCGACGGGTTCTTCGACACGTTTGGTTCGGCGACGGCGGTGAACGTCAGCAATTTGTTCCTGAACCTGCAGGCGAGCCTGAAGGCGACGGACCAGTTGTTTGTGTTTCTGACCGACCATGGGAGCCCGACGACAGGGGGAGGGGAGTGGGAGGTTGAGCTCAACCTGTGGAATCTGGAGGTGCTGAAGGATTCGGACCTGAAGGCGCTGACGGTGCCGATCCGGTGTCCGGTATTTTTTGCCATGGAGCAGTGCCATAGCGGGGGATTCGTGGACGACCTGGGGCAGTTCAACCGGGCGGTGGCGACGGCGGCGCGGCACAACGAGTCCTCGTATGCGGGGGACACGTTTCCCGAATTCAACCAGTGGGCATATCATTTCACGGCGGCGCTGCGGGGGTTTTATCCGCAAACGAACGCGCCGTGGCTGGATGCAGAAGCCTGCGACGGGGACCTGAACGTGGACGGGTATGTATCCTTCCAGGAGGCCGCGGAGTATGCGCGGATCCACAAGTATGAGAGCGACCATCCCACCTATGGGGAGAATCCGTCGGGGCTGGGCAAGCGGATGTTTCCGGTGGTGCCGCCGCGGGAGGAGCTGGGGATGGGAGAGCTGGCGATCGATCCGGTGGCGGAGGTGCTGGTGGTGAATTCAGGTTTCCCGATGCGGGTGGCGGCGCAGAACGTGTTTGGCGACCGGATGAGCGGATACGCGGGGCCCGTGGAGCTGCGGACGGAGGCGGCGCCGATCGATCCGGGGGAATACGTCGGATCGGGAGCGCAGGTGTGGGATTATCCGCTGTACACGTACTACATGGATGCGCGGACGCAGGTGATCTATCCGCCGGAGACGATGGGAAGGGGGCGGACGCTGGACCATGCGGAGCTGTACGTGCAACAGGCGCCGGCCCACTCGCTGAGCAACTGGACGATGCGGCTGAAGCACACGGCGCTGCGGGCCTATCCGGAGGAGCCGGAGTGGGAGAGCGAGGGGTGGACGGTGGTGCTGCAAACCAATGTGGCCATTGCGGCGACAGGCTGGGTGACCATGGTGTTCCAGCAGCCGTTTGACTACGACGGGACGAATTCGCTGATGGTGGACTTCAGCTTCAACAACGACGGCTATGCGGCCAATGGGGAATGCCGGGCCAGTCCGGCGGAAGCGATGGTGGCGGCGGTGTATCCGAGCGACAACGGGCACGGCGATCCGCTGGAATGGGCGGGGAGGGTGCCGCCGGCGACGGCCGTTGCCATGTATCCCAATCTGCGGTTCGGGCCGTTGCCGATCCCGGTGGAAGTGCCGGTGGTGCCGAGCAACCTGACGGGATTCGTGGACGGGGAATGGAACGGGAGCGTGGTGCTGCAGCAGACGAATGAAAGCGTGAGGCTGCTGGCGGGGGATGCGGAACAGGCCGGATGGGGGACGGCGACAGGCCGGTTTGCGGTGCGCGATTACGTGCTGGAGCTGGTGGGTTGGCTGAGGGAGGAGGAGGGAGGACCGCTGCACCTGGTTTGGAGCAGCTTCGCAGGGCGGACCTATCGCGTGGTGCGGGCGATGAGTCTGCCGGGTGCTTTCGAGGAGGTGGCCGCTGGAATTCCGGCGGATCCCCCGCAAAACGTGTTCACGCCGCCAGAGGGGGAAAATCCGCGAGGATTTTTCCGCGTCGAAGAGGAGCCTGTGTCCGGGGATAGGGCTCAGCCCATCAATGTAGGAAGTGGCGGCAGCCGGTGAAGACCAT
>CAYNHA010000099.1:0-14250 GCA_964397035.1 uncultured Verrucomicrobiota bacterium | reverse complement strand
TCACGTTCCGCATCGCCGAGAACAGCGAGGCCCGCCTCACTGGCAGTATCGACGAAGTGGAGGGCCACGAGGTCGAACCGGAGGCGGAGGACACCCCGGCCGTGCGCGTCGTCAAAGGGTCCATGAAGGGCGAAGAGGGTGAAGAGGAAACGTGATCCGCTCGGCATCAACCGGGGACCACATGAAACGCACGGCTCCGCGCTCATCGACCTACACTACGCGAAGCTGCGGATCGACCAGCGATGGACCTGGGATCGGTTCCTCCGCCTCGCCGGTTTCCTGCGCGTCACCCCGGGCGAACTCGCCTCGCTGGTCCGCCTCAAGCACACGCTCATCGACGGCTGCCATCTCCGCAACCAATTCCCGCCGCCGGTCGCGCTGCTCCTGACACTCATCGAGGCGCACGTGAGCGCCGAAGCCATCCCTGACGTGATCAAAACCCCGTTCCCGAACCTCCAATGATTGACCTCGAAATCCTCGAAGCGAATGGGGCGTCGCAGCGGCGCCTCATGGAGATCTTCACGTCGACCGATCGCACCAGCGAGGATTGGAAGATCCGCGACAGGTTAGAGAAGCTCGTCTCCGGACGGGTGGAGGACGGGCTGAAGCAGTGCGCGCGGCACTCTTCGCTGTACCAGGCCGTCGACATGGCGTGGGACTCCACGCCGATCCAGAAGGAGAGCATCCCGCTCCTGCTCTACGCGCAGGGCAGGATCGACCTGCCGAAGTTCGCCGGCCGGCTGAAGGAGTTGGATCTGGTCGACGACTACTGCAAGGTGAACGACAAGGGCGAGGTCGTCGACATCGACTTCCCGAAGCTCGTCGACGTGCGACTGAACCTCGTGCGCAGCTACGTGACGCGCCGCATGGCCGCGCAGTCGGCTCGCTTCGCCAACCTCTATCCGTACTTACGCTACGAACCGCGCTCCACCTCGAACGTGGGCAAGCTCCGGGCCGATGTGCTCTCGCAGCGCGTCGAGATCATGAGCGATCAGTACGGCTACCGGCACCTCGGCGACCAGTGCTCGCGCGATATGTTTCTCTACTCGCACACGGTCGTCGTCCCGACATGGGACCGCGAGGTGCAGTGGCGGAAGAAGAACGGAGCGGTCGACGCGGTGGTGACGCGCGAGGGCGTCGACTGGCGCAAGCTCCATCCGAGCCGCACCTTCTGGGATCGCTCTGCCCCGCTCGCACAAATCAATACCGACACCGGGCCGGCGTGGATCGCGGACTGGGACATCGTGCGGTTCGGCGCGCTGCGCAAGACCGACTACTTCAACTTGGACAAGGTGGAGTCCTCGAGCGGGATCCAGGGCGTACTGGACAGCTACCCGGACTTCTTCACCTACTACTTCGAGCCGACCACCCTGAGTCTGCCGTCGGCGTTCCTCCGCGGCGCGGCATCGAACGACCGCGGCTTGCAGGCCGGGGCGTACACCACCAATGACGACGACAAGGGTGTGGTGCTCACGCGCATGGCGATGCGCATCGTCCCGAAGGACGAGGGGATCGGAGAGTACCCGTACCCCGTCTGGATCCGGCTCACTGCGGCGAACGACAACACCATCGTCCACGCCGAGTTCCTCCCGTCGCTCCCCGCCTGTTACGGAGGGATCAACGAGCACGACGACCGGCTGGTGAATCCGTCGTTCGCCGTCGAACTGCTCCCATACCAGGACGCAGGCACGAACATCATGAACCACCTCCTTCTGCACATGAAGGCGTCGCTCTTTCAGTTGTGGGCGATCGACACCGACTCGGTTGACGAGAAGGTGAAGGTGGAGCTCAAGAAGGCGACGAACGGCAGCAACTACTTCCAGGAACCGCAGCTCCTGTACTACTCGGCCAGCAAGTTGCGCGAGCTCGGCATCACGGTCGACCAGGCGATCAAGGTGATCAAGGCGGACCTGAAGGCCGAGATCAACGCCGCCTTCGGCCAACTCCTGCAACTGCTCTCCGTGTGCGACCGCCTCATGGTGATGTCGCAGAACGAAATCGGGCAGGCCGCGCCGCGTGAGATCTCCGCGCGTGAAGTCACCGAGATCGCGAGCACCACCGATACCGTCTATTCCTTCATCGGGAATGGCATCGACGAGCTCCGTGCCGCCATGAAACGGGTGTGCTACGAGAGCCTGGTGATGCAGTCCACGTCGAAGATCCTCGTGCCGGTAGTCGGGCAGTACACCACCAAGACGGTCGAGCGGGCCGGGTTCAAGGTGTTGCTTGAGGACGAGGAGGGCGACTCCACCGCGCCGGGGCCGGTGACGGTCATTGGTTCGGCGAAGGCGCTCGACTACGACTACGTATTCAGCAGCCGCGACGGCGCCGAGCGCGCGAGCAATCCGCAGGCCGCACAAACCCTCGTCCAACTGGCGCAGATGGTGGTCGCCTCGCCGGCACTCGCCGAAAAGCTCGGCCTCGAACGACTCTTCGATCTCTACAACGAGATCTTCCGCCTGTCCGGCGCAGCCTTCGACCTCCGCATGGAGCTCAAGGAAGGCGAGACTGGCGAGCTCACGCAGCCGACCGGAGGGCAGGGGCAGCAGCAGGGCAGCGCCGAGATCGCCGCCGTTCTCCAAGGGCTGTCGGCGCGTATCGCCGCACTCGAGGATGTCGCGCGCCAGGCTGGGCTTGGTGGCGATGCCGCGCCGCAGGCCGATGCCGCTCCAGCCGGAGTTCCGGCCGCCCTTCTCGCGCCATAATTTCAACGTATGCCGACACCGAACACAGCCGAGCCGTCCGGCCAGGATGGCAATTCCCCGCTGTACGACGCACTGTTCAAGAGCGTCGAACAGCCTGACCAGCACCAGCAACAGGAGGAGCGCCGCCCGGGCCGCTCGATCCACGATGTTCTCGCCGAGGTTGGCGAGCCGGACGCCGACAAGCCGGCCGACAAGGGCAAGCCGGCGGAGCCGGCCGCCGACAAGCCCGCCGACAAGCCCGCCGAACCGCCGGCCGACAAGCCCGCGGAGGACAAGCCCGCGAAGGTGCGAGTCACGAAGAAGAAGGCGACTCCGGAACCGCTCCCCGAGCCTGATCTCCCGGCCGAACCCGAACCGGAACCCGAGCCGGTGCGGCGCAAGGCGGCCAAACCGGAACCCGAGCCGGAGCCGGAGGTCGAACTCAACGAGGAAGAACGCGACACCCTCGATGCCGCGCGCTTCGCGGAGGGGCTGGACCCGACGAAGTACAAGGGCTACGCCGGCAAGCTCGAGAAGTTCTATCGCGCGCACGCGGAGTTCGTGAAGCAGAAGCGCGCCGAGGATCCCGACTTCGATTTCTCCGACGACAACCCGGAGTACAGCGCATGGGTGCAGGCCAACCGGCCGCCGCAGATCCCGCAGCACGAGATGCGGCGGATCGAACGCGAGCGGGTGCGTGCGGATGTCACGAAAGAGGCCGACGCCAAAGTGGAAGCGATCCGCAACGAGCTGCGCCTGCGCGATGAGATGCCAAAGATCCGCGAGCGGGCCAACAAGTTCATGGGCGAGTCGTTCCGCAACGCACTCCCTGACGAAGCCGCCGCACTCCTCAAGGAGAAGGGCTTGGCCGCGGTGAAGGAAGCGTTCCCGTTCGAGTACCAAATCACCGCCGAAGTCGCCAAGCAGGCGTCCGAGATGGTCTCCGAGTTCTATGCGCTCACCAGTGGGCTCAAGAAGTTCAACCAGGACACCAGCACCGAAGAGGGTGCGATGCACAAGTCGATCATCGAGTGGATCGAGACCGAGTGCTCCGAGTTCGCAGCCAAAGGCGGCCAGTTCCGCATCCGCGACGGGAAGACCTTCCTCGACCGGACACGCTACCACACGCTCCCGGCCGCACAGCGCGCCAAGTTCTGGACGTTCTCCAACGAAGAGCTCGTGCTGATCGCGCAGGGCACGATGAAGCGGAGCCTTCAGCAGCAACTGGCCGGACACCGGGAGCACCTCAAGAAGATGGGGTTCGTGCAGCAGGCTGCGGCCGCTCGCGCGCCGGAGCCCCCGAAGCCGGCCGCCCCGACCCCGACGCCGGCACAGGTGCGCGGGTCGCAAGCGCCTGGCGCCGCCCCGGCCGCGCCGGCTGGTGAATCGTCCGGTTCGATCCTTGGCGTGCTTGGTATCTGATTTTCTCGGTGTGTGTCGTGTGCGAGCCCCCGGCTGGAAACGGCCGGGGGCTTTTTCGTTTCTGCGCGTAGTCGGCGGTTTTTGCAGCGGGTGGCGGAAAAACGCCCGAATCGCGCCGAAATCTTCCGGCGGGCCCATGATAGGGTAGGGTGGCGGTGTAACCACCAACAAAAGGTAACACCATGCCCCTCGCTCCCGCCTGCCTCCCGCGCCTGATCAATGTCACCGATTCGCGCGGGTGCACTCTGACCAACGCATCCATCCGCGGGCTCACGCCCAACGAGTTCGAAGCGTTTCAGAACAAGGAGATCGACCTTGCCCGCATGATCGCGAACTCCGCGGAGGCGAAAGCCCTCGGTGTTCAAGAGCGCGGCCTGGCCACCCTCCTTCGTTCTTCGATCAAGGACATCAAGCCCGCCCTCCAGGAGAAGCGCATCGACGAGCAATCGCTGATTCTCCCCTACATCCAGCGCCGGCAGCGCTCCGTGATCAACGCGAACTTCTTCGCGATCGAGTCCGGTGCCGCCCACCCGTCCGCCGGTGTCGGCGACATTCCCGCTTCGGCGTGGAACATCGTGGTCAACCTCGGCTCCTCGCAGTGGCAGACCCCGCTCAAGGCCCTCGAGCGCTACTTCCAGCCGGGCAAGGCGCTGTACGTCATCACCTGGAAGTCCGCGGTGAACAAGGTCAGCCTCCAGCTGCACTTCACGGTGCTCTCGTCCGTGGCCGCCGCCGGCGACAAGGCGACCGTCACGATCATCCCGAACGTCTCCGCGACCGCGTGGGCTGCGCTGACTGCTCCGCAGAAGGCCGACTACCAGCCGACCTTCGGCGTCGTCCAGCTCGGTGTGAACAACGTCAACGACCGCGAGAGCTGGTGCCAGAACCAGCCCGACGACAAGAGCCTCAAGCTCCTCGTCAACTGGGTCCAGACCAGCCGCACATCCCGCGCCGTCACCGACTCCTACAAGAAGACGCTCGATGCGATCTTCGCCGGCAAGGTCAACGAGTTCCAGCGTACGTTCCAGTACAACTCCATCGTGGAGCAGAACAAGCGCGCCGCCCAACTCGACGACGACGAGTTCCTGCGCTCGGTCTGGTACAACGACGTCATCAACGAGAAGCAGACCGCCGAGACCTACGACCAGCTCCCGCCGGTCGGCGACATCGAGGAGCCGGGCGCCGTCCATGGCTACAAGGCCAACGCGCTGGGCTTCCTCCGCATGCTCACCGACTGCGCCCGCATCGTCGACAACCAGGCGGCCGCGCTCGACCTGAACGTCATCTTCACGGAGCTCTACAACCTCAAGCGCAACCGCGAGGCCGACGGCAACAGCATCTCCGTCATCGACTCGCTCACCGACCGCCTCACCGCGGGCATGATCCGCGACGTGATGATCCGCTACTACAAGGTGCGGTACGGCGTGGAGATCGTGCGCTACGCCAAGCTCGGCGAGAAGATCACCAACGAGGGCCAGGTCCTCTTCAACTACGATGTCTACGACATCCCGGATTCCGGCGTGCAGTGGGCCGTGTTCTGGGATCCGTTCTTCGACGACATCCTCGCCGCCACCCCGGATGGCACCGGCACCACCCCCGCCGGCTTCAAGGCCCGCGCCCGTGGCCTCTGGTTCCTCGACTGGTCGGACATCTCGATCGGCCTGGGCAAGACCAACTCGGTCACCCGCAAGAGCCCGGACGCCAACACCTCGGCGGCGTACAAGTGCGTCATCACACCGAACGTGACGGAGTACAACCTCCGCTCGTACCAGTGGACGTGCATGCTCGATCGCCCCGCCCGGCACTGGATGATCCAGAACTTCTCCAACGAGTGCCCGGTGATCAACGTCAGCAACTGCCCGGTCCCGAACCCCTGACCAGAAAGGATAACCCGCAATGAAGCCTGACAATCGCATCATCACGGCGACCCCGACGGTCAGCACCACGGCCTACGCCGCCAACGACAACGTTGGCGGGCGTATCGCCCTCGGCGCGGTGACGGTCCCTTCCAAGATCCAGAGCGTGACGGTCATCGACCGTTCGGCGCAGGCCGCCGCGCTCGAGATCCTGTTGCTCGAGAAATCGCCGAACGCCTCGACGATCACCGACAACGCGGCTCCGACCTGGAACACCGCGGAGGTGGGCAACATCATTGCCCGCATCCCGGTTGCCTCCGCTGACTACGCTGCCGCGATCAACGGCGTGCGCGTCGCGAACCTCTCGAACCTCCAGCGCATGGTCAAGGGCACCGACCTGACCGCCATCCTGGTGACGAGCGGCACTCCAACCTACGCCCTCGGTGCTCTGACGCTCAAGTTCGGCATCGAAACCTGAGTCGCCATGCGGCGCTACTACCACACCGACAACGCTTCTCGCGCTGTCCGGACCGGTGGGCTCGAGTTCATCTTCGAGCCCACCGAGCTTCGGGCCGGCGCGTGGAGCGGCATTCTTTCCACGGAGGACGAAGCCGCGCAGGTTGTGCTCTCCTCCCTCGTCTCCGTTGACGGGCCGATCCGGGAAATCACGGAGGAGGAGTTCAACCTCCAAAAAAAAAAGACGACGCAAGGCGTGCACGGCTCGCTGCTTTGGAGGGAGCCATCGGCTCCATTACTGAAGCCACGAAATGTCGCACCTGCGGCCGAGCCGCAACAGGCGGCGGCGCGCGCATCATCTCCGGGTACTGACGTATCCGTGGCCTTCACCGAGGCCGAGCCCCCCGACGAACTCGCAGAGGAACCGACGAAGAAGCCCGCGCGGAAGCGCGGCAGGTCCTGACCATGCTCCCCACGATCATCGCCGATGCCGCCAGCGCGGCTTTCTCCATCGACTACAACACGATCCTGACGACGGCGGTACTCGCCGTCACGGGCTGGACGCTGCGCAGTGTCATCTACATCAGCCGCAAGATCGCGGTCTCTGACGTGCGCGAGGCGCAGCACGAGAAGGACATGATCGAGCTGCGTGCCCGGATCACCGCCGTCGAGATCAAGCAGCAGGAGCTCGAGCTTCTGGTTGCTGGATGCCAGGCGAAAGGTTGCGGGAAATGAACTGGGAGGCGTTCATCACTGCGGTGAAGGAGGAGCTTCCAGTCGACGCCGCCCGGCTCGGCACGGAGAAGTTCCTCTTGCGGTCCATCAGGGCCGCGGCCGCGGATCTGCAAGCGCACCTTCCTTGGCTGCGCCAAGGCCACGGCACGCACCTGCTTCCTTCCGCGTTCACGGCGGACGGACTCGCCGCGTCCGCCGCGGCTCCGACCGGAACCATCCGCGAGGTGTGGCTGAATCACGCCACCGCGGACGAGGAGCGCCCCGGATCGAGCAACCGGACCCAGCTGATTCGCCGCACCTGGCCGACGAAGGACGCGATGGTGGCCGGCATCGAAGGCGCGGCCGTCGGGGCGTGGATGCTCTCGCCCGACCTGCTCACGTTCTGGATCTGCCCGCATCTCATCGAGGGCCAATCCATCGACATCGTTTGGGACGGCATCGTTGACGAGTTCCTGAGCGACACCGAGCTCGGTGTGAACTGGGCCCAGCCCGGCGTTACGCCGGCCGCCGCCGAATACGTCCGCGCCCGATTTCAGCGCATCATCCACAACAACTTCAACGCGGCGCAGCTTGCTTCCGTTGAATACGCGAAGCTGCGCCAACGGCTCTACGCCGACTTCAAAGAGAAAGCCCTATCATGACCCTCCGTGTCCGTACTCCGGAACTCGTGCTCGAGGACATCCTCGCGCGCGCCTACGACAAGTTCGCCGACATGCTCAAGGTGACGAGCGTGCAAAAGAAGTGGCGGGACTCGTTCTCGGGAGCCGCCATCGACGCATCGAAGTGGGATGTCACCACTGGCGCAGGCGCTTCGGTCTCCGTGTCGGCTGGCACCGTCACGATTGCCAGCGGCACCACTGCAAACTCCGACACGATCCTGCTGAGCAAGGAGATCTTCACGGTCCCGTTCCGCGTTAGCATCGGACTGCGGATGTCGCAGCGCATCGCGAACCAGACGTTCTACGCCGAGATCGTTTCCGTTGATCCGGCAACTGGCGTTCCCGACGGGAAGCACTCGGCCGGACTGGTGTTTGACGGCACGAATGCCGCCCAGGCGAAGTACGCGGTCCGCAACGGCGGGCTCGACCAGATCAGCGGACTGGTCACATTCCCGACGACCGCGAGCCCGGGTGGCGTGTACGAGATCGAGCCGTTCGCCGATGAGGCGTGGTTCCATGGCGGCACGTTGGACGGCGTGACCTCTCGTGCGAACTCCTACCGCAAGCACCAGGGGATTCCCGACCCGAACGCGGTCTACAAGATCCGGTTGCGCTGGCTCAATGGAGCGACGGCGCCCGCATCGACCACCAGCGCCATCCTCGCCTACGTCGCCTGCCAGGACTACGCAGAGTTGACCGCGGAGGTGACCGCCGGCCGCGGCCAGTCGTCCGCCGGGCAGGGGCTCGGCGTGATCGTGTGCGCCCCGGTCGACACCGAACTGCCGGCGGCCTCGGCTCTGGCTGATTCGTCCGCGAACCCGACGGCCCCGAGCATCGGCTCGCTCGCCTCGCTGTTCAACGGGTCCAACTGGGACCGGCAGCGCGGCAACTTCGCCAGTGCGACCGGTGATACCGGCGCCAAGACCGCGACGGGCAACGGAGCGACCCAGACGAACTTCAACGCGCGCGGCGCGATCGTCGTGTTCAACGTCGGCACCGTGTCGGGCACATCTCCGACCTGCGTGTTCAAGCTCCAAGGGTCGGCCGACGGCGGAACCACGTGGTTCGACATCCCGGGCGCGGCGACGGCCTCGCTCTCTGCCTCCGGCGTTGTTGTGGCGCTGGCGGTCTATCCGGGCGTGACTCCCGCGGCGAATGCAGCCGTGAGCTACCCGCTCCCGCGCACGTGGCGCGTGGTCTGGACGCTCGGTGGCACCACCCCGTCGTTCACGATCACCAATGTCCAGGTCGCCTACATTCTCTGATTCCATGAACACGTTCACGTTCATCACCCTCACCATCACGCACGCCATCGCCTTCGCCATCGGCGCGCTCGTGTTCCGCAACAACTCCGCCAAGGCCGCCCGCCTCGAAGCCAAGGCCAAGGCCGCGGCCGCCGCGCTGCGCGAGTAGGAGGCACTATGGCCAATCCCATCGTCTCCGCGATTCTCGGGGTCATCGACGGCCCGCTCGATAAACTGCTCGGGCGGTTCTTCGCGAACGCCGACGATCGGCAGAAGGCGAAGCTCGAGATGCAGGCTGCGCTGATCGAGCAGGAGGGGACACTCCAAGCCAAAGTCCTCGAGCTCCAGCAGGCGCAGATCGAGGTGAACAAGGTCGAGGCCACCCATGCGTCGCTGTTCGTGGCTGGCTGGCGCCCCTACGTCGGTTGGACCTGCGGCTTCGCGATGACCTGGCAGTACGTGCTTCAGCCGTTCGCCGCGTTCTTCCTGGCGATCGCCCAAGGGATCTGGAAGTTCGAGGTTCCGCCACTTCCGGTGCTCGACAACTCGCAGATGATCACGGTCCTGCTCGGGCTGCTCGGCCTCGGCGGATTGCGCACCTACGAGAAGATCAAGGGCGAGGTCGACCGTTCATCGCTCAAGGAGCCGTGAACGGCCCCGGCCCTCGCCGGCTTGACGGCGGAGCGTAACCGAAGCACATCGGTAACATGCCGAAACCCATCACGATCAATCCGGCGGATGGTGGTGCGCTGATCAACATCGCTTCGCACGAGAACGTCGGCGCCGAGAACTACACGGTGAAGTGGAACTTCCGCCGCTTCCACGACCGTGAGGTTCTGCGCGAGGGGTGGGGCGAGTTCCGGCGCAGCGACGCCGGCCCCGTCCTGGCCCCGGACGGAGATGTCACGCTGATCGCAGAGGCCACCCGCGCCAACGGCGACCGCATGCTGATCGCCGCGACCGCGACGACGATCTACCGCAACACCGATGCTGGCTGGGTCCAAATGGGGACCGGGTACGCGACGACCGGCCGGCGGTGGGAGGCAGTCCCGGTCAACGGATACCTCGTGCTCAACAACGCGGCCGACCTGCCGCTCACGATCTCGGTCGGCGACACCGAGCCGCAGCCGATCTGGGAGCTGCGCGAGCGCGGCATCGCCGCGGTCGGCACAATCGCCGAATACTACGGCTTCCTGCACTGCTTCGACATCACCGAGATCATCGACCTCAACGCATGGATGAACGGGGAATCGCCCTACGGCCGAGTGACGGCGCCGGTGAATCGATTCCGCTACAAGCACATCTGGTCCGAGTACGGCCAGCCGAGGAACTGGGCCCCGATCTTCAGCGTGACCATGGCGGCCGCCGGGGCAGTGCTGAATCTGCCGTTCCCGTCGAAGACCTTTGTGGCGAACGAGACGCGCGTTGCCGTGGTTGGCGGAGGCGTCAATGGCGGCACCCTCGGCGGAGGATCCGGGATCGAAACCGGCGTACTGGTGACGACCGTAACCGGCCCGCAAATCACCCTCGAGGTGTCGACGGTGAGCGGGATCACCTACCCGCGGACGGTGCGGGTCACTCGGTTTGCCGACGTGTCAACGATCGTCGGGAGCCAGGACATCATCGACGACGGCAGTGCGATCCTCAAGGCGCGCGTGTTGCGCGACGTGCTCGTGCTCTACCGGGAGACAGGAGCCTTCGTCGGTCGGTACACGGCTGTGGTGGAAAAGCCGTTCACGTTCAAGCGGGCCTACACTGGCGGGAACGTGCCGAACTACCCAGACACCCTCTGCGACATTCGTGGCGAGCTCCATATCTACGCATCGAAGTCGCGGGCAGGCGAGTCGCGGTTCTTCAGCTTCGACGGCGTCGACGAACCCAAGATCTACACACCCCTTGACCTGGCGCGTGCCCGCTTCTTCGCGAGCGCGACGCGCGCGGCGTTCGCCCAGCACAACTCGGCGACTCGGGAAATCTGGTTTTGCGCCGCGAGCATGGTGCTGGCGCTCGACTACGAGCAGAACACGGCCAGCGAGGTTGATTGCGGGGTGACTGCGCTGGCTGGTGTCGAGTCCGTTGATGGCGTACTGCTTGCGACGAGACGAGATGGCGACCCGAAGCTGGCTCAGTACGGGCGGACGTGGAAGGCCGGTGTGCTCTCGCAGACCTACCAGCGCTTCGGCTCGATCGTGACAGCGGAGGTCAAAGCTGGCCTCTGCTCATTCGGGAACGAGGCCACCGAGAAGACGGTGTACGGAATCACGCCGCTGCTGTCATCCATGCAGGAGTCGCCCGGTGCAGTGCAGATCCATTTCGACCTGCTTTCGACGCCTATCCCAAGCCGCCCATCACAGAGCTGGGGATCTACGGACATCACCAACATCAACGAGGTTGCGATGGTTCCGTGTTACCACTCCGCAATCTACTTCACGGACCGCATCACCGTGCGGACCAGTGAAGACGTGCAGGTCCATTTCAGTGGACGGACCATCGAGGTCGCCGGGGCCGGTGCAGGGCAGATTGAGAGGACCAGGCAATGAGCAGCGAACCGATCCGTGGCACGTCCCAGATTCCGCAGCCGGTGCGGCAGAGCACGCGGATGCCAGCGACTCTCCCAACCCTCGGTGAGTCAGCGGTGACTGGTAGCACGGCCGCGCGCCGTGTTGCGCTCCAGCAGTTCGCGGAGGGCATGGACACGTGGTGGCGGAAAGCCCGTGCGGCCATCCAGAACGACTACGAGGAGCTCGCCTCGAGCGCGAGCAGCGCGATCACCGCGGCGTCCGATTCAGCATCTGCGCTGCGCACAGAGATCCAGGAACGCATCACGCAGAACGAGACGATCGTTGCACAGATTCAGGCGCTTGTTCTCAACTCCGGAAACAGCCGGGTGTTCATCCAAACCGAGGCACCGCAGAACCCGGCCCTCTACGACACCTGGTTCGACACCGACGACGGATTCCATGAGTACGTCTACGACGGGACCGGATGGGTGGACGTACGCGACGGCGCGATTTCTGGCGCGATCGCTGCGGTAGGGACCGAGCAGACCGCGCGGCTGAGCGCTGACTCGGTGTTGGCCGGCCGAATCGATTCAGTGGTCACGCGCATGACGAACGCTGAGACCGGGATCACCGGACTGAACACGGCGCTCGATGCAGTCTCAACCACGGTGACTTCGCAGGGGGACTCGATCACGGCGCAGGGCACGCGCATCACGTCGCTGGAAAGCTCGGTGAACACCGCGAACACCGGCCTGCTCGCGCGCGTCGCCACGATCGAAGGCACATATGCGACCGACGCCGAGGTTTCGGCGGCCATCGCATCCGAGGTGTCTGCCCGCAATGGTGCGATCTCCTCGGCAGTCTCGACCGAGACATCCGCCCGTGTGGCTGCGGACGGAGCAATCCATGCGCGGTGGGGAGTGGCGATCGACGTGAATGGCGCAGTGGTCGGCCGCGTGCAACTCGACGGCACGAACCAGACTTCCGCGTTCACGGTGGACGCGAGCAAGTTCACGGTCTGGAATGGAACGGCCGCGGTTCCCCCGTTCCAGGTCATCGCCGGGAAGGTGCGCGTCGCCAACCTCTCATTGGTCTCGGCCGACATCACCGACCGCAGCCTGGCGAACATCGACGCGACCGCGGCGACCAAGCTCGGCGGGATCGCCGCCGGCGCAGACGTAACGCTCAATGCGATCAACGGCGGGCTGACGATCAACTCCGGTGGCGTGACGCTGGCCGGCACCGGAGCTATCAAGTCGAGCAACTTCGCGGCTGGATCAGCCGGGTGGAACATCAGCGCGGCTGGAGACGCGGAGTTCAACTCGATCATCCTGCGCAACCCGATCCTATTTTATCCACTGGCGGCGCCGACGGTATCTCCGTCCCAGGTGTTTCCTCTCTCGCTTGCGATCACCGCGACGGCGGCGGCCGGGGCGGTGATTCGGTACTCGACAGGTGGGGCCGTCACCGCGACGTCGACGGAGTGGCCCAAGGCCGGGCAGCAGAACTACACCACGCTGACGATCACCGACAGCACCACGCTGCGCGTCCGCGCGTTCAACGGCACCCAGCAATCGGACGAGGTGATCGCGACGTACACGAAGAACACGACTGTGCGGCCGAACCTCACGAACGACACGTGCGTTTGCCCGTCGGCGGCGGACGGGAGCAACCCGGTGCTCACGCAGGCGGTCACGACGATGGAGGTCTTTCTCGGATCTACCGACGACTCGGCTGGCTGGACCTACACGGCGACCCCATCGGCCAGCATCACCGGCGCGCTGGCTGGGCGGACCTGGACGACAACTGGGTTCACAGCCGACACTGGCTACGTGGACATCTCGGCCACGAAGTCCGGTATCGGAACCGTTGTCGAGCGGTTCAATCTATCGAAGGCGAAGGCCGGTGCATCCGGGGCGAATGGCGCGAATGGCCTGAACTCGGCGACAGTGATGCTCTACAAGCGCAGCGCGAGCGCCCCGACCAAGCCGACGACGACCTCGACCTACACCTTTGCCACCGCGGCGCTGACGGGGCACGACGGCGGTTGGACGCAGACGATCCCGGCCGCCGACGGCAATCCGCTCTATGCCATCGCCGCGACCGCGGCCTCGACCGGAGCCACCGACACGATTGCGAGCGCCGAGTGGTCCTCGCCGGTTGTGATGGCTCAGAACGGAGCCAGCGGTGCCAACGGACTCAACTCAGCGTCGGTGTTCCTGTATCTCCGTGCGGCTAATACTCCAGCGGCGCCCAGCACGCCCGCAACCTACACATTCGCCACCGGTGTCCTCACCGGGCACAACAACGGCTGGACGCAGAGCGTGCCGGCCAACGACGGGAACAAGCTGTGGATCACCACGGCATCTGCATCTAGTACCGGGGCTTCGGACACTATCGCGGCTGGCGAGTGGGCGACTCCGTCTGTTCTCGCCGAGAACGGAGCCAACGGCACGAGCGGTACCTCGTCCGCGCAGGTCACTCTTTACAAGCGCAGTGCCACGGTGCCGGCCGTGCCTTCGACCACCGCCACGTTCACGTTCGCGACGGGCGTGCTGGCCGGGCACAACAACGGCTGGACGCAGAGCGTGCCAGCGAACGACGGAAACCCGGTGTATGTCACGACGGCCATCGCTGCGGCGGCAGGTGCCTCGGACACGATCGTCACCGGAGAATGGGCCGCGCCTGTCGTT
>CAYNHA010000098.1:0-13030 GCA_964397035.1 uncultured Verrucomicrobiota bacterium | reverse complement strand
ACAACCCGGCGGCCTCGTCCGAATCCTCGCTGCCCTGGCCGTTCCCATCCGCTGGATTCCCATCTTCATCCGCTGGGTCCTCACCTCTCCTCCCCTCGCCCGCATCGAAGCCGCTGCCCGCGCTCGCGCTCGCGTCCTCCGTCGCTGGCCTTGGCGCCTCTTCCCCGCAATTGCCCTCCGCTACCGCCTCCTCCGCTGGCCCCTACCCAAGCGCATCAAAATGGCTCAGGCCCTATACGGGAAATCCCCCGATTGCATTCCCCCTGCCCGACCCGATCGCGATTCCGAGGCCAAACGCCCCAAATTCAAAGCCTCCACCGCCGCCGAACTCAAAACCGCCCTGCTCGATGCCGCCTACGAAGGCGGCGATGTCCTCCTCACCCACCCACGCATCGAACTCGAAGAATCTCTCCACATCCCCTCCGGCGTACGACTCATTGGCCGTCACGATCACGCCACGTTGGTCTTCAAAAACGTCCCCTTCGGCATCGTCATCTGCGGGCAACCCAACGCCCCCGTGCGCAACATTTCCATCCGCCACCTCACCATCCTCCACGAAAGCACCTCCGGTGGATTCTCCGCCGCCCTCTTCATCGCCCGCGCACAGGATATCGTCCTCGATGGTCTCCACATCGATGAACCCTGCGCCATCGGCCTCCTCGCCTCCCATGGGGCCGAGCGCGTCGCCATGACCGACTGTTCCATCCGCGAAGCCCGCCAGGACGGCATGCTTCTCCTTCGCCGCGTCGTCGATTTCTCCGCCGAGTCCTGCATCATTTCTGACAACCGCCAGTCCGGCCTCCTCCTCTGCGACTGGCCCCTCCCCGCCGGCCTTGATCCCCTCGATTTCGACGCCCAGCTCCGCCACCGCGCCACCCACGCCATCGCCTTCGAGCCCGGCGATCCCGCCCCCTGCCGAATTTTCCTAAGCGAATGCACCCTCTCCCGCAACCGCAAAATGGGCATCTGCACCGATGGCGCCGGCTACCTCACCGTTGACCGCTGCCAGATCCACGACAACCAATGCGAAGGCATCACCCTCGACAACGGCACCTGGCACGCCCGCATCTCCCGCTGCGAAATCGCCGGCAACGGCCAGCGCGGACAGCAGTCCGAATCCGAACTCCGCGAGGACTTCGTCGCCCGCGACAACCGCCTCCCCGACGGCTCTTCCCCCGTCAAGCTCCCCGGCGTCAGCATGGACAACGCCGCCTATTGCCGCGTCGAAGACTGCTCCATCCACGACAACTACGGCGAAGGCGTCAAATTCGTCCGCGCCGCCTACCGCTGCACCATCCAAGGCAACGAAATCGAAAACAACAACCGCGGCCACAGCCCCGGCCACCTCCACCACGGAATCCGCATCGGCTCCGATCCCTCTCAGCACAAAGGCCAGCACGACTTCCCCTCCAGCGACAACGACATCCTCGACAACCGCATCTCCGGTCCCCACGAATCCGGTATCCTCCTCAACGAAGGCACCGCCCGCAACCGCATCCGGCGCAACACCATTTCCGGCCAGCACACCGCCCCCATCCACGCCTGGAGCCGCTTCGCCAACCGCATCCGGCCATGAAATTGAACGTCACAGTGGAATTCCTGAAATAATATGTTAGGTTCTCATTAAGGAATTCCACTATGAAACCTTCCTCCGCATTTTCCGACCGGCGCGCCTGGCTTTGCCAGACCTTCTTGGCCCTTCTCCTCCTCCTGGCCCTCTCCCCTCTCGCCCATGCCATCCGCGTCGTCAAGGTTTCCGAAACCGTCATTGACGATTCCGAAGAACCCTTCAGCCGCCGCATCTATTCCTACGCCATCGACACCGACTCCGCCGGCAATCTCCACCTCATCTACGCCAAGCCCGTCTCCGGAGCCGATCGCTGCGACATCATCTACGCCACCGGCCCCTCCCCCACCAACCTTGTCAAAACCGTCCTCGAAACCAACGGCAACATCACCTCCATCTCCAGCGGCATCCTTGTCAACAAGACCGACGACACCGTCCACGTCTGCTATCTCAAGGATTCCCCCACCTATTTGATTCACCAAACCATCGTCGCTGGCGTCCCTTCCGCGCAGGAACAGGTCGACGGCGGCGGCTGGCACTCCAAAATGCAGCTCGGCCCCGACGGCAACGCCTTCTTCGTCCGCGAAAGCGTGAACAGCCTCCGCCTCTTCATTCCCAACCCCACCTCCCCCACGTGGACCGGTGTCAACTTCGCCCCCTCCGGCTCCCACGCCTACCGCATCGCCGACTTCGCCTACGATCGCGCCCGCAGCCGCCTCCACGTCACCTATGGCGACAACGCCTCCACCTTCAAAGGCTCTCCCCTCCACAACCTCCACTACGCCGTCTCCGATGACGGCGTCGACTGGACCGACTCCGTCGTCGACGCCTCCACCTCCCTCTGGGAACTCGAGTTCTGGACATCCCTCGTGCTCGACCTCAACGGCGACCCCATCGTCTCAACCTACCAATACGCCGAATACAACGGCACCTACAATACCGGCACCGCCCTCCTCCTCGCCCGCCGCTCCGGTACCAACTGGGTCTCCCGCCGCATCGTCGGCTATATCCCCGGCCAGACCCCCGCCGACCACCGCGCCGGCATGGGCGGCCAGCTCCACGTCGATGAAGCCGGCGTCCTCCTCGGCGCCTGGGACAACTCCCCCGACCATCCCATCGACTTCGACGGACAGTACGGCAACATCGCCATGAGCTACAGCGTCGACGGCAGCGACTTCCAGGCCACCAACCAATTCCAGGTCGAACCCTTCTCCGCCGAAGGCTACTGCCGCCTCGCCTCCCACCGCACCAACCTCTACATGCTCGCCCTCGGCAACTTCAGCAACGCCAAGCTCTACCTCGTCCAGCTCGACATCCGCCGCCAATGGTGGTGGCAAGCCACCGACATGGGCAACTCCTGGCGCTGGACCAGTTGGTTCGGCTTCTTCAGCACCTTCGGCGATCCGTGGATCTTCCACGATGCCGCCCACGGCTGGATGTACGCCCCCAGCTTCTCCCCCAACAGCCTCTGGTTCTGGACCGAAGACCTCGGCTGGCTCTGGACTCGCAACACCACCTACCCCTACTTCTGGAGCAAAACCCGCGAATCCTGGCTCTGGTACAACGGCGCCGCCAACCCCCGCTGGTTCCGCGACATGACCACCGGCGAATGGCTCCGCCTCGACTAATTTTCCCTCTCCCTTGATCCTGTCAAAAATTCTTCTCCCCTGTCCCTCCTCTTTTTTGGATCAATCATTTGACGCCCGTCCGTCCATGCTCCATTGTATTCACATGCCGGACACCCCCAAACCCCCGTTCACCCTGCAGGAAATCGTTCGCCGCCTCCGCCAAAGCGACAGCATTCCCGCCCTCGACGAGAACGTCGCCCAGCTCTGCCGCATGACCGGCTGCAAGGACACCGCCGCCACCGACCTCACCCTCGTCATCATGCGCGATGCCGCCATCACCTCCCGCGTCCTCGCCATGGCCAACTCCGCCACCTATCGCCAGCGAACCCCCATCAAAACCGTTTCCGCCGCCGTCATCCTCCTCGGCTTCGACCGCATCCAGCAGCTCTCCCTCGGCCTCACCCTCTTCAACAAACACGCCGGAAACGTCCGCGACAAGGAACTCTACCGCCTCCTCGTCTGCGCCTACTGCACCGGCAACCTCGCCATGCACATGGCCAAAACCCTCAATGATGAAACCCCCGAGGAACTCTTCGTCGGCGGCCTCCTCCGCCAGCTCCCCCGCCTCGTCCTCGCCAACGGCTTCCCCGACCTTTACCGCCAGATGGACCAGCTTGTCCTCTCCGGCAAGTGCGACCTCGAACAAGCCTGCAAACAAGTCTTCGGCGTCCGCTTCGACGAAATCGCCCAGGCCATCGCCGAACACTGGCACCTGCGCGACCCCAAAACCGCCGTCCCTCCCGTCGCCAACGCCGAAACCCGCCAGCGCGCCATCCAGCTTTCCGTCGATGTCTCCGACATGCTCTTCGGCAACAAGCCCACCGGCCCCGAACTCATCGGCGCCGTCACCCAGCGCATCTCGAATCTTCTCCGCACCAAGACCCTCTCCCTACCCGAATTCGTCGGTGCCTCCTCCAGCGACGACCCCAACATGGAGCACTTCTTCAACCTGAGCACCCAAGATCTCGTCATGATGACCCGCATCGCCGAATGGGGAAAAGTCAGTTCTTCCGACGTCGCCAACAGCCTCACCGCCAGCTTCAACAAACGCCCGCCCGAACCCGAAACCCAGCCCGACGAACCCCTCGTCATGGCCCACTTCCTGTCCGAACTCATGCTCGCCGTCCGCAAGCGCTATGCCTTCAACGACGTCCTCATGATCGCGCAGGAAGGTATCTACCGCTGCATCCATCCCGGCTGCGTCATCGCCTCCTTCATCGATCGCGAGCGCAAGACCCTCCAAGGCCGCATCTACGCCGGCAAAATCCCCGGCGTCGCCGCCAACCGCTGCCGCGTCACCCTCTCCGCCTCCAGCAAACTGGCCTCACAGAACCTCCAGGCCGGCGACGCCATCGTCGCCCAGATCACCGCCCAGCCCGTCCTCGACGATGACACCCTCCTGACCGAACTCTCCATCGATTCGGTCCTGCTGGTCCCCATCCTCGCCGGCAACCGCCCCATCGGCCAGTACCTGCTCGGACGCACCTCCGCCCAGCCCCCCTTCACCCCCGACGATTGCCTCTGGATGTCCGCCATCGCCGGCCACGTCGGCATGTCCTTCGAACAAATCGATACCTAATTTTTCTTCCACTTCCCCCCTTGGACATTGGATATTGAACATTGGATATTGAGATTGTCTTCGTCTCGATTTCCCGTTGCGCCCCCCCGCCGAAAATCGCTATCCTTCCCATCATGAACCGCCTGTTCCCCACGCCCAACGGAAACATCTGGACGGAAGCCCGCGGCCTCGGCACCCCCGGCATCCCCCTCCTCGTCCTTCACGGCGGCCCCGGCTTCCTCTCCATGCCCCAGGTCGTCTCCGATCTCGCCGATGAACGCCCCGTCCTCTTCTATGACCAGCTCGGCTGCGGCCGCTCCGACCACCCCTCCGACACCTCCCTCTACACCCTTCCCCGCTACGTCGCCGAACTCGCCGCCATCCGCGACGCCCTCGGCCTCCTCGACGTCCACCTCCTCGCCCACTCCTGGGGCGCCATGCTCGCCGCCGAATACCTCCTCCGCCACCGCCCCTCCGGCATCCGCAGCCTCACCCTCTGCGGCCCCCTCCTCAGCACCCCCCTCTGGGAACGCGACCAGCGCCGGAACCTCTCCCGCATGCCGCCCCGCGTCCGCCAAGCCGTCGCCGTCGCCGAAGAAAACGGCCGCTTCGTCTCCGACGCCTATCAAAATGCCATGATGGACTACTATCGCCGCCACCTCTGCCGCCTCGACCCCTGGCCCGACTTCCTCCTCGACGCCATCGCCCAGCTCAACATGAACGTCTATCTCTCCATGTGGGGCCCCAGCGAATTCACCGTCACCGGCTCCCTCAAAGGCACCGACCTCCTCCCCCGCCTCCACGAAATCCAAGTCCCCGTCCTCCTCGTCGGCGGCGAACACGACGAAGCCGCCCCCGACACCCTCCTGACCTTCCGCGATGCCCTCTCCCGCGGCGAAATGCTCGTCCTCCCCAACGCCTCCCACCTCCACCACCTCGAACAGCCGGCCCTCTTCCTCCCCGCCGTCCGCGCCTTCCTCCGCCGCGCCGAAACGTGAGTTTTCCACAGTATGGAAAACTTTTTCCCAATTTTTCCACACTATGGAAAACTTTTTTCCACACTGTGGAAAACTATTTCAACGCCATGCCTCGACTCGCCTTCCGTTTCCTTGCAAGCTGTTCATCCACGTCATCGGAGCCACTCCCCATGAAAAAATTGGCGATATCGCTTTTCCTCCTATCGGCCCTCTTCTCCCTCTCCCTGCCCGCCGACGCCGCCTACAGCCTGGTCATGACCAACGGCTACGGCGACGTCTACCGCATGAACCTGCTGCGCGACCGCACAACCTACCAAGCCTATCGCGGCGTCTGCTCCTATCGCGGCTTCTCCCTGTCCGGCTGCTCCACCACCGGCGAAGTCGTCATGCTGCGCATTCGCGCCACCCCCGACATGCCCGAATTCTTTTCCATCCTCTCCACGTCCTTGCGCTGGGACACCACCATGTACGTGCTCAACGACACCTTCCGGTGGCTCCACTCCACCACCATGGCCGGCTACGAAAACTGGTACCCCTTCGACATGAGCTGCTCCGTCGCCATGTACCTCGATTCCGGAGGGTTCGGCAGCGCCTCCGCCTCGGCACGTTCCGCTGGGCCCGCCTTGGCCACCGCGGATGAATCCATCCCCAATCTCGCCGACTCTCGCACCGTCGAATCCCTCCTCCGCGAAGAGCCCGCCGCCACCCCCGGATCCAAAAAAGCCTTTAGCCTCGTGATGACCAACGGCTACGGCGACGTCTACCGCATGAATCTGCTGCGCGACCGCACAACCTACCAAGCCTATCGCGGCGTCTGCTCCTATCGCGGCTTCTCCCTGTCCGGCTGCTCCACCACCGGCGAAGTCGTCATGCTGCGCATTCGCGCCACTCCCGACATGCCCGAATATTTTTCGCTGGTCTCCACCTCCCTCCGCTGGGGCACCACCATGTATTTTCTCAACGACGTCTTCCGCTGGGTCAACTCCACCACCATGGCCGGCTACGAAAACTGGTACCCCTTCGACATGAGCTGCTCCGTAGCCTTCTATATCGACTCCGGCGGATTCGCCTCCATGTCCGCGCCCCTCGCGACTCCCCTCGCCCGCAAGAAGCGCTCCCCCGGAGACCCCATCCCCATCGGCGCCCTGCTCCCCCTGACCGGCGATCTCGAAAGCAAGGGACAATCCCGCCGCGCCGCCCTCGAAATCGCCTTCGCAGAAATCACCAACGCCCCCGGCATGCCGCCCTTCCAACTGCTCGTCGAAGACACCTCCACCGATCCCCACGTCGCCCTGTCCAAGCTGCAGCAGTTCTACGCCCAGGGCGTCCAGGTGGTGATCGGACCCGAAACCAGCGCCGAAGCCCAGGCTCTCCTCGAATTCGCCAACTCGCATGGCATGCTCCTCGTTTCCAGCGCCTCCACCGCCCCCCGTCTCGCCATCGCCGACGACAACCTGATGCGCCTGACGATGGACGACACCCTTCAGGCCCGCCGCCTTGCCCGGCAAATGATGGACGACGGCTTCACCAACCTCGCCGTCCTCGCGCGCTCCGACCTCTATGGCGAAGATCTCCGCACGGCCTTCCTCCAGGAATACGGCGCCCTCGGCGGCCATGTCTTCCTCGACGAATACCTGCCCCGCGCCCCGCAGCTCATCCCCGAAGTCGTGTCCAACGTCAACGATCTGGTCTCCGCCCAAATTGCCTTGACCGGCGCCGACAACCTCGGCCTGCTGATGATCGTCTACGACGAAGGCCAAGTTCTGCTCCAAGAAGCCGCCGCATACCCCAACCTCCTCGCACCGCAATGGTACGCCACCGATGGGTTCGCAGCCGACAGTGCCATGACCACCAATCCCGCCGCCGTCCATGCCGCACGTCTATCCCGCCTGTCGTGCTCCCAGCCCGCCGACTTCACCAACGAACTCTTCGCAACCGTCGGCGCCGCCATCGAGGCCACCACGGGCGAACCGCCCCGTTCCTATTCCCACCACGCCTACGACGGCCTCTGGCTGGCCGCCATGGCCTTGCGCGACACCCAAGGCACCGGCACCGTTGCGCAACTACGGCAGTCCATCCGCGACAACGCCGTTGCCTTTGCCGGCGCAACCGGCCCCATCGGGTTCAATGCCGCCGACGACCGCGCCGACGGCGACTACGATTTTTGGAAAGTCACCGCCTCCAACACGTGGGCCAACGCCGCCAAGGTCGTCCCCGACGCCCCCCTCTCCCGTCCCGCCGCCGCCGTCTCCAGCGACGGCTTTCTCGCCGTGTGGGCTTCCTGCGCCGGAGCCACCAACTACTTCCTCGACGTCGCCCTCGACGACCAGTTTGCCACCTTCCTTCCTGGCTACTCCAACGCCCCCATGGGCGCCGTCCGCTCCCACGCCCTCGCCGATCTCTCGCCCGGCCAAACCTACTACTACCGCGTCCGCGCCGAGAACGAGGCGGGCATCGGCCCCGCCTCCGAAACCATGAACCTCTCCACGCCCCGCTCCTACGCCAACACCATCGCCGTCGTCTCCAACGCCATCGTCGCGGCCATGGCCGAGGAAGGCACCGTCGGCGTTTCCATCGCGCTCGTCGACGATCAAGAAGTGGTCTGGGCCCAAGGCTTCGGCTGGGAAGACCGCGAAGCCGGCATCCCCGTCGACACCAACACCGTCTTCCACATCGGCTCCGTCTCCAAGGCTTTCACCGCCGCCACCGTTCTCCAATATGCCGAACGCGGCCTGCTCGATCTCGACGCTCCGATCACGAACTATATCCACGACGTCGCGTGGAAAGCGCGTTACCCCGCCGCCCGCGCCATCACCACCTTCGACCTGCTGACCAACCACTCCGGCCTTCCCGGCGACCTCTTCCGCGCCGGTTTCCTCACCCAGCCCCTCGGCCGCGGCTTCCTCGAAACCACCAACGAGCTCGCCCAAACCTATCCCGTCCTCGAACCCGGCACGCTCAACAATTACTGCAATGTCGCCTTCGTCCTCCTCGAAGGCATCGCCGAAGCCGCCGCCGCCGCCGAGGGCGACTCCCGCCCCTTCGACCAGCTCGCCAACGCCAAGCTCTTCGAAATCCTCGACATGGATTCCACATCCTACAAATTCGACAAGCCCGCCATCTCCAACCATCTCGCCATTCCTTATTGCGGAGGACAGCGCATGCCTCCCGAATATGTCGAAATCTACGGCACCGGCAGCCTATACAGCCGCCCTGTCGACATGGCCCAGTTCATGAAAACCTTTTTCACCAACACCTCGCTGGTTCTGAGCCCGGAAACCAAAGCCCTCATGATCGCCGACCATTCCACCAATGCCCTATTCGATGCCTTCCTTTCCTACAAAACCGGCCTCGGCTGGGACACCGTGACCGATCCTCGCCTCGACTACGCAGGCCCCGCCGTCTGGAAAAACGGAGCCACTCTCGCCTATTCAGCCCAGCTTCTGTTCCTGCCGGAAAAGAAACTCGGCGTCGCCATCGCCGCCAGCTCCTCCAGCGATATCCCCATGACCATCGACGCCCTCGCCCTCCAGCACGCCCTGTTCGAACGCGATGGCCTCCCTTGGCCCACCAATGCCATTGTCTACCCGACCGATGCGCAACCCATCGATCAATCCGCCCTCGACGCCCTTGCCGGAATCTATGTGGGGTCCACCGGCTACGACATCGTCGAATCCCACCCCGGCTCCCTCACCTATCGCGCCAACGCCCACCTCGGCATCAGCGCCAACAGCAACATGACCCTGCGCACCAATGGCTGGTTCATGTCCACCGAAAAACCCGGCACCATGATCGCCTTCACCAATGCCAACGGCCGCGACATCGTGCTGTTCCGCCAGGCAGCCGGCACCGGCGAAAATCGCGGCATTCTGTCCGAACGCTTCACGCCGTCCGCCCTTCCCGCCGCCTGGTCCAATCGCCTCGAAAAATCATGGCTCGCCCGCAACGTCCCCGCCGATTCGTATATGAAAGAGTTGGGCATTGCCGCATCTCTCGTTTTTCATCAATCCAACGGCGTCCTCTACGTCGAAACCGGTGGAATCGCCCCCACCCGCGCCCTCAACCCCGTCAGCGATACTGTGGCTTTCCTTCCCGGCCTCGTCAATCGCGGCGACTCTGCCGTGCAAACGGTCGATGTTGGCGGCATCGAACACGTCCTCTACGCGGGCTACTTCTTCGGCCCCGCACCGGACGATATTCCCCTCGCCAATTCCGTCTCCGGCACCATCGCCACCGAACGCTTCGCCCAATGGTATGAAATCCAACCCGCGAATCCCCCCTCCCCCGTCGGCGGCGTGAGCGATATTTTCTATCAGCTCTCCCTCTCCGGCGCCCCCACCAACTTCCTCCTCCGCCTCTACCAGGCCGACGGCGTCACCCCCGTCGCCGAACGCATGGGCAACGGTCCCCTCGATCTCGTCTCCGGTGCCGCGCCCCTCCTGCTATGCATTCAACCGGCTTCCTCCGGCGCGCAAACCGGCTCCTACCAAATCGATTTTTCCGTCCCCCTCCTCGTCCGCGAAATCGCCATGGGCGAAACCAATGTCTCCCTCGTCTGGCAAGGCCCCACCGGCACCACCTACACCGTCGAAGCCGCCACGGACCTCGCCGCCACCAACGCCTTCGCCCCGCTGCTCGGAAACATCGGCGCCTCAAACCTGCTGGAACGCCAGGCCATTCCCATCGCCGATGCCCTCAATCGCTATTTCCGCATCTTCGAACAACCGTAAGCACGCACGCCGGAGCACACCGATGAACCCCATCCTTCGCCTGAAGTTCCGTCTCCCGTTGTCTCTGGCGATGTTCGTCATTTTGGCCATCAGCACGGATTCCCATGCGGCCCCCATGCCTCCATCGGCTCGGCTCGCACGGGTCAATCTGTCCGGTTCCGTTGCGGATGTCTCACTGCCCGTCTTTGCCCATTTGCGAGATGCGGCGGGACAAGATTACGCCTGGGTCATGGCAACCGACGACTCGCTTCGCATGTCGGGGCTGCTCGCCCAAACAATCGTCGATGCGGATGCCTCAACCCCTCTCTACCTCGCCCGCTCCCGACGTTCCAACGACCGCTCTCCCCTCCCCCCCTCCCTCCGCATCCTCCACGACGACGGCCACAATCTCCTGCTCGCGCCCAGCGGCCCCGCCGACCGCTCCGCGCTGTCCAAGCTGGGCTACGAACTGCGCCCCCTGCCGTCCTCAGCCATGGTTTTCGCGGCGCCCAAACCTGCCGCGCCACGCGCCGATCCGCCGTCCCTTTCTTCCAACTCCTTCGTGGCCGCAATGGTCGCCCGGGTGCAATCGACGAATCTCTATGCCAGAATGTCCGAACTCACCGGCGAAATACCCGTCAGGGCTGGCGGAGTGTTCACGAATATCGCCACGCGCAACACCTACGAGACCAACTCTCTGAACAGGGCCTTGTCCTATGCCCAACGCCATCTGCAAGCGCTAGGACTGACCGTGTCTCAACAGGATTGGTCGGCCTATGATTCCTGGGAAGGGCGGAATGTCGCCAGTCGCAATCTGATTGCCGAACGTTTGGGATCGACCGCGCCCGATGAAATCGTCGTCATCTGCGCCCACATCGACTCCCTGCCCGAAAACCCCTTCCCCGCACCCGGCGCCGACGACAATGCCAGCGGTTCCGTCGCCGTCCTCGCCGCCGCCCGCGCCATGCGCGATTACCAGTTTGAACGCACCATCCGCTATGTCCTTTTCACCGGCGAGGAACAAGGCCTTTTCGGCAGCGCCGCCTACGCCCAAGCCGCCCAGTCCGCCGGCGACAACGTCGTCGGCGTCATCAATCTCGACATGATTTCCTACGACGGCAACGACGACGGCCACATCAACCTGACCACGCGTCGGCCAAGCGATCCCGGCTACGCCGCCGACATGCAACTCGTCGACGCCTTCACCAACGCCGTCGCGTTCTACGGCCTGTCCAACCGCCTCGTTCCCCTTCTGTATGCCGATGGCCAAGGCTACAGCGACCACGAACCCTTCTGGAACGTCGGCATCCCCGCCATCCTCGCGATCGAGGATTGGGAAAACGACGTCACCCCCCATTACCACCAAAGCACTGACCGGATCGATACCCTCAATCTCCCCTTCTTCGAAGCGTTCACCAAGGCCAGCACCGCCGCCCTCGCCCACCTCGCCGGCCCCATCGGCCCCGTCCCTCCCGCCCAGCGCGTTTCCAACGCCGTCCACGAAGTGCGCGGCGAACTGGAAATGGCTCTCGGCAATCCCGTGCCCACCCTTGGCCTTGTTCTCCAAACCCCCGACGACTGGTTTTTCGCCTCTTCCTCCGCCACGCCCGAACAGGCCCTCTCCACCAACACCACCTTCCGCTTCGCCAGCAACACCAAGAACTTCACGGCCACCTCTGTCCTCCTCCTGCAGCAGATGGGCTTGCTCGACATCACCAACCGCATCGTGGATTTCATTCCAGGCACCGACCAGACCTTCATCCCCGAAGGCACGAATTGGGCCATCCCCCACAAGGAACTCATCACCATCCAACAACTGCTGCGCCACAGCGCGGGCGTCTACGACGTGGATAACGACGTCGTCCCCGGCTGCGGCGGCGATTCCTATACCACCTGGATGTCGGAACAGGACCCCGAACACCCATTCACCGTCGAGGAAATGGTTGCGCAGGCCGCCCTCCATCAGCTCTCCTATTTCGCCCCCGACGAAGGCTACCACTACAGCAACACCGGCTACGCCATGCTCGCGGAAATCGTCGCGCGCGTCTACTCCCACTACATGGGCGAACCCAAAACGCTCTCCGATTGCCTCTACGAACTGAACATCGTCGGCCCCGACATCCGCTTTCCGAATCTCGCCACCGACACCGCCCTGCCCGAACCTTTCCTGCCCGGAACCATCTACCTCGCCGGCAGCGATCCCATCGTCATCTCCAATTGCAACATGAGCGCCCAGGTCGGCGAAGGCAACGGCTACGGAACCCTCCCCGCCCTCAACCGCCACGTCCGCGCCACCCTCAAGGGCGAAGGCGTCCTCAACGCCGACATGGCCCGCCTCATGCGCACCAACGCCTCCACCCACAAGGCCGACTACGCCATGGGCTGCACCTTCTCCCCCGACTACGGCTTCGGCCACAACGGCGCGCGCATCGGCAACCTCGCCTTCATGGGATACCGCCCCGACATCGACGTCTCCATGGCCGCCTTCCTCCCCCTCTGGGACTACACCGACGGCTCCGCCTCCTGGAGCCTCTGCATAGAAGCCCTGTACGAAGCCGCCTCCCGCGCCCTCGCCGCCCTCGGCTATCCGC
>CAYNHA010000097.1:0-13501 GCA_964397035.1 uncultured Verrucomicrobiota bacterium | reverse complement strand
GCCTATGGCCGGTTCATGGGGAAGCGTGTGGCCGAGATTCTCCATGCCGAGAATCCCCGCGAGGCGGATGTGGAATGGAAGAGGATTCGGAGGGGTTGGTTTCTGGGGCCGGAAGAATTCCGGGAACGGCTAGGGGAGTTGCTTGATGCTCAGATGGGTTCGAGAAATCGAACGTCGTATTCCGGTGAGGAAGTGGATCTTCATGACGAGCGGAAGGCTGAATCGCTTTTGCAGGCGGGGCTGAAAGTTTTGAAACTCGATGAAAGCGTGGTCGTTTCGGGCTCAAAAAGCTCGGACGAGAAATGTTTGCTGGCCTGGTTGCTGCGTCGCCACACCGCCATACCCAATGCTTGGATTGCCTGTCGGTTGAATATGGGGAGAGCCGACTGCCTGAGTCGATACCCCAAGAGAATTGATGCGACGGAGGATCCTCACCTGTTGAAACAGAGGGAGCGTCTGGCGACAATTACTAGAATACGGGACTGACCCCTATTCCGGCGGGAGGCTGTCTTCCATGCGAAGAGGCTTGCCAATGGCGGTGAGTTTCACGACACTGGCCGCGAGGGTAAAACGATGAACATGGAAACGGTTTTCACGGGGTGCGCCATCGCGGGCGGTGCGTTGTTTCTCTTTCGGCTGGCCATCCAGCTTTTCGGTTTTTCGGGCGACGTTCCCGGCGACGGGCACGATCTGCTCCACTCCAGCGAGCCCGACGCCAGTTTCCGGGCGCTCAGCCTGCTGGGCATCACCGCGTTTCTCATGATGTTCGGTCTGGCCGGCCGCGCCATGATGGAGAGCCGTCCGGGCGATGCTCCCGTCGCTGTTGGCGTGGGCTTGCTTGCGGGCGGCGCCAGCCTTTGGCTGATGGGGTGGCTGTTCAAGGGCATGCGCAAAATGCAGTCCAGCGGCACCGCCAATTTCCAAAGGGCGGTCGGTCAGGAGGGCACGGTCTATCTCTCCATTCCGGGAAACGATGTGGGCAAGGTCCAGATCGCCTTCCAGGACCGCCTGAGCGTTCTGGATGCCCGCTCCGCCAACGGCCAGCCGCTGGCCACCGGCACGCGGGTTCGCGTCGTGCGCATCGTGGACGGCAACATTCTCGAAGTTCAATCGATATAAGCAACAAAGCGAGGTTTCCCCATGACACCAGGCTGGATCATCTTCATCATCGCGTTCGTCGCCCTCTTTCTCTCGACGCTGACGTTCTTTGCGTCGCGCTACAAACGCTGTCCTTCCGACGCCATTCTCGTCGTCTATGGCAAGGTCGGCGACAAGACCGCCAACTGCATCCACGGCGGCGGAACCCTCGTCTGGCCGCTGATCCAGGACTGTTCGTTCCTGAGCCTGACGCCGATGACCATCAACATCCCGCTGCAAGGCGCGCTGTCGCTGCAGAACATCCGCGTCCACGTGCCCAGCACGTTCACCGTGGGCATCAGCACCGACCCCGCCGTCATGACCAACGCCGCCGAACGCCTCCTGGGCCTGCAGCCCACGGACATTGAGCAGATGGCGCGCGAAATCATCTTCGGCCAGCTGCGCCTGACGGTGGCCTCCCTCACCATCGAGCAGATCAATCAGGACCGCGAAAGCTTCCTGGCCTCCGTCCGCCGCAATGTGGAGCCCGAGCTGAACAAGATCGGCCTCTACCTCATCAACGTCAACATCACCGACATCACCGACGTCTCGGGCTACATCGACGCCCTCGGCAAAAAGGCCGCGGCCGAAGTCGTCAACCAGGCCATGATCGACGTGGCCGAACAGGAAAAGCTCGGCGCCATTGGCGGCACCCAGGCGCGCAAGGAGCGCGACATTCGCGTGGCCGAAAACGAAGCCGAGGCCAAGAAGGGCATGAAGCACGCCGAAGCCGACCAGCGCATCTATGTCCAGCAGCAGGAATCCCTCGCCATCGGCGGTGAAAACAAGGCCAAGGCCGAGATTGCCGCCTACAACGCCGACCTGACCGTGAAGCAGGCCGAAGCCCAGCAGCGCAGCGAAGTGGCCAAGCGCATGGCCGAAGTGGAAATCCAGAAGGCCCAGTACAAGGCCGAGCTGGAACGCCTGAACGCCGCCGAAGTCGCCCAGCAGGAAGTCGAAAAGCGCAAGGTGGAAATCGCCGCCGAGGCCGAAGCCGAGCGCATCCGCCGCGTTGCCAAGGGCGAAGCCGATGGCGTGTTGCTGAAATACCAGGCCGAGGCCGCCGGCCTGCGGAACCTGCTGGAAGGAAAGGCCGCCGGCTATTCCAAACTCGTGGAAAGCTGCGGCGGCGACGCCCATGCCGTGGCCACCCTTCTCATGGTGGAAAAGATCGAAAACGTCGTGGCCCATCAGGTCGAAGCCATCAAGAACCTCAAGATCGACAAGGTTACGGTCTGGGATTCCGGTTCGAGCAATGGAACATCCAGCACGGCCAATTTTGCCCAGAACCTGATCAAGAGCGTGCCGCCGCTGCATGAAATCGCCCGCATGGCCGGTGTTCAGCTCCCGGATTACCTCGGGAAAGTTTCGGAACCCGCTGCGCCGGTCCATGCCGCGCCGAGCGGCCCTGTTCTCTAGAAGCGGATCCTGGCGGAAACCGATTTTTCCACAGTGTGGAAAATATTTTTCCACACTGTGGAAAAAAGATATGGTGCCCCCCATGAGGAAAGCAATCCATGGGTGGTGGCGGGGCGCGGTGCTCGCGGGAGCGGCCTGGGCTTTGTCGTTGGCGACGGCGGCGGCCACCACGGAGGAGACCTCGCTGGCGCTGGAGGAGGTTATCGAGCAGGCCCTGATGCATAACCGCGAACTGGTGAAAGGGGCGCTGGATTTGCAGGGGTACCGCTTGGCCGAGCAGCAGGCGCGGGAAACGGCGCGGGCCATTCAGATTGTTCCCGAGGGAGCGGCGGGGGCGAGCGGAGACGGAGGGGATTTCGGGGCGGGGTTGCGTGCGGAGGCCACGGGCGCCTATGGAACGCGGGCGGCCGTGGGGACAGCGGCGCGGCAGATTGCGGTGGACGGGGCGCCCGATGTGCGAAGGGGCGAGGTGAAGGTGGAGGTGTCGCAGCCGTTGTTCCGCCGATTCGGTCCGCTGTACCAGAACGAGCCGATTGTGTCGGCCAACGAGAATTGGCAGGCGGCCCGGCGGGCCTGGGAGCGGGACCGCTCGGCGTTGGTGGTGCGCGTGGTGGAGTTGTACGAGGGGCTGATTTTCCTGCACCACCAGGTGGCCTGCGACGAAGCCTTTGCGGCGCGGATGGAAAAGCTGTGGCTGCTGGCGGGCGCTCGCGAGCCGCAGGGGAAGGCGTCGCGCACGGAGGTTCTCCGCATGGATTTGCAGCGCGGCGAGGCGGCTTCGCGCCTGGAGGCGGAGCGGGCGCAGTTGGAGATCCAGTTCAAGGAGTTCGCGAATGTGCTGGGGCTTCCGCTGGATTCCGCGTTCCGGCTGACTCCGCCCGCGCTGCTGGATCTGGATGTGGAGGCGGCCGACCAGGCCCTGGCCGTGGCGCTGTCCGAACGACCCGATTATGCGCAGGCGTTGCAGGATGTGGCGACGGGCGACCGCCGGGTGCGGCTGGCGCAGCGGCAGCTCCTGCCGGACCTGAAGCTGCTGGCGAGGCAGACCACGTATGGAGAGGGCGAGGAGTGGAGCGATGCGGGGCGTCTGGATCAGGAAGACTGGTTCGTGGGGCTCACGGCCGACATGAACCTGAACCTGCGCGGGGCGCGGCTCGGGGTGGCCCAGTCGGAACTGGATGCGGAAGCCCGCCGCCAGGTGGCGGAAATCGTGCGCAGCCGGTTGGCGGTGGAAGTGAATTCGGCGTTGGCGACCTATCGCCGCACACGGGCGGAATTGCAGTTGGCGGCGCGCAATCGCGAGCTGGCGGCCAACCGGTCCGAATTGGCGCGGGCGCTGTTCGAGGCGGGACGCGCGAGCGCCAATTCGGTTTCGGATGCGGAGGCGGACCGGATCCGCGCGGAGCTGGGCGAGCTGGCGGCGAAGCGGGAGGCTTCGCTTTCGGCCTACCGCCTCCTGCATGTGCTGGGTACGCTGGTGCCCGCGCCGAGGGAAATCCTGCACAACGAAAAGGAATGAGCAACGCATGAAAACGGTATGGATATTGGCGGGGGTGCTGTGCGCGGCGGGCTGGATGGCCGGTTGCGGGCGGAGCGGAGAGGAGCCGCTGCGGGTGGCCGTGGTGTCGCGCGGGGCGATTCGCATGACCATTCCCTTCCAGGGCGAACTGGAGGCCCGCCATGTGAAGATGATTGCGTCGGGGGTGCAGGGGTCGGCGGTTTTGGCGGAGCTGGTGCCGGAGGGGACGCCGGTGCAGGCGGGGGATTTGCTGGCGCGTTTCGACGCCTCGCAAATCGAGCAGGATTTGGCGAGGCAGGAGAACGAGTGGGTGCGCGCCCGCCAGGAATTGGAAAGTCTGGAGAAGGCCGAATTGCCTCTGGAATTGCTGGACATGGAAGCCAAGCGCATGGAGGCTCGTGCCGAGTTGGAGGCGGAGGAACGGTTCCTGGATTCCGCGCGCGGATTGATGCAGCGGGGTCTGATGTCGGAGGGCGAGGTGCTCCAGCAGGAGCGGAAGGTGGAGGGATTGCGGGCGCGCGGGGAGCAAATGGAAACGCGGGTGGAGCTCACGCGCAAGCATGTGCACGAGGCCCGGCTGGCCAAAGCGCGGGCGGCACTGGAGGCGGCCGGGCGCCAGCGCGATTTCACGGCGCGCCAACGGGCCTTGTGCGAGGTGCGCGCGCCGGTGGCGGGCGTGGCAACGCTGGTGCCGCTGCCGATCGGCGGCGAATACCGGACCGCGCACGTGGGCGATTCGTTGTTCCTGAACCAGGTGTTCCTGTGCCTGCCCGATCCGGCGGAATACGTGGTGCGGGGATTCGTGGGGGAGGCCGAGCTGCCGTGGGTGAAGGCCGGGCGGCGGGTGGAGGGAGCGCCTGCGGCCTATCCAAACGTGCCGTTGACGGGTCGGGTGGAAAGCGTGGGAGGAATGGCCCAGACCCGTCCGGGGCAGCCCGTTTGGCGCAAATCGTTTCCGGTGCTGATTGCGCTGGAGCCTTTTTCGGAACCCCTGCCGGTTGGATTGTCCGTACGCGCCGAAATTGTGGCGGAAGAATCGGCGGCGGCCCTGCTGGTTCCCCGCGAGGCGATTGAATGGCGCGGGTCGCAGGCGTGGGTGAGGCGGCTTACGAAATCGGGGAAGGTGGAAGAGGTTCCGTTTCTGGCCGGCATGGCCGATGCCGTGCATGTCGAAGCGAGGGACGGGTTGGCGGAAGGGGATTCCGTCCTGCTTCCTTGAGGCATGAAGAAGTTGGCGTCAGACCTGTGGATGGGATTGCGGACGGGACCCGCCCGCGCCGCACTGGCCTTTTTCAGTTTGGCGCTGGGATGGTTTGCGGTGACGGTTCTGCTTTCGACGCTGGAGGCCCTTCAGCGGCAGGCGCAGGAGCTGGTGGATTCCTTCGGGGCGGATTCCTTTGTCCTCCTTCACGCGGCGGGCTCGCCTCCGGATGCGGCCTGGAACCGACGGCAGGTGGAATATCTGCGCGGGAATTTGGCGGATGCGGCCTGGGTGTCGGGCGTCAAGATACTGCCTTTTTCCGCGGCGGGGGACGTTGCGGTGGTGACGGTGGATGCCGATTGGGCTCGCGCGCGCGGCTGGCGGTTTCCGGAGGGGCGAGCCATCGACGATCTGGATGTCCGCCAAGGTGCGCGCGTGGCGATGGTTTCGGCGGAGCAGGGGCGGCGGAATCGGTGGGCCGTGGGAGAAAGCGTGTTGCTGGGACAAGAACCGTTCCGGGTGATCGGTTGGGTGGAGGTCCCGGGTTCACTGCTGGCCTCGATTTCCGATAGCGCGGTCTATATTCCCTATTCGGCGGATGTGCTGGAAACAGGCGACGAGGTCGCGCTTTGCCGCGTGGATGCCTTGCTTTTTTGCGCACGGGAAGGCCGGTCGCCCGAAGGGGTTCGGCGGCGCGTAGAGGCGCTGCTGGGCCAGCCCGGCATGGGCTTGGACGGGGTGGAGTGGATTACGCCGGAGTCCCTGCTGGCGGGAATTCGGAGCTGGCAGCGTGCCATTGCCTGGACGGCGGGGGTGGGCGGTGGCTTGGGCCTGCTGCTCGGGGCCGTGACGCTGGCCGGGATGCTGTTGACGGGCGTGCGGGAGCGCATTCCCGAGATCGGGTTGCGCCGCGCACTGGGCGCGAAGCGGGTGGAAATCGCGGGACTGTTTGTGGCGGAATCGCTTGCCTTGACGCTGGGTTCCACCGTGGTAGGAACGGTGGCGGCGGAAGGAATTTTGCGCTGGCTGGGCGGGAGTTTTCCTTTGCCTTTTCACTTCGGGGCGGGCACGTGGCTGCTGCCGTTTGTACTGGCGTGTGGACTGGCCCTGCTCTGTTCGGTCGGGCCGGCGTGGATGGCCTCGCGCCTGCCTCCGGCGGAGGCGTTGCGGAATGAATAGGCGGAGTGGGTGGCTTGCCGGACTTGTGCTATATTCCCAAGCGGTGGCGGGCGTCGTGGCACAGGAAGGAGAGGCGGACATGAGCAAGATCTGGATGGAGTCGACTCTGGCCGGAGCCTGGTATGATGCGGATGCTTCCCGTCTGAAACATGAATTGAATGGATATTTGAAAAAGGCCAAGGTGGAGGCCCGTCCCGGCTTGTTTGCGGTGGTGATGCCTCATGCGGGCTATGCCTATTCCGGTCTTTGCGCGGCGTATGGGGCGAAGGCGCTGGCGGGGCAATCCAACCTGAACCGCGTGGTGGTGCTGGGGTTTGCCCACCGCGTTCAGTTGCCCAACCGCATCAGCGTACCTGCGCATGAAACGCACTACCGCTCGCCACTGGGCGAAACGCCTCTCGACACGGCGGCCCTTGCGGAGCTGTTGGAAAATCCGCTGTTTGCGGATGTTCCTTCCACGCGGCGCGGCGAAAACAGCGTGGAGATGGAACTGCCGCTTCTGCAGGCGGCCTTGGAGGGACGGGAATGGAAACTGGTTCCTGTCACGCTGGGACAGCTTGACGAAGGCACCCGTGTCCGGGCGGCCGAGGCGCTGACGCCGCTGATGGATGGGCATACGGCGCTGGTGGTCAGTTCCGACTTCACCCACTACGGTCCCAACTTTGGCTATGTGCCCTTTTGCACGAACATCGAGGCGAATCTTCGGTTGCTTGATGCGGGCGCCATCGGGAAAATCCTGGCGGGCGATGCCGAGGAGTTTTCCGCCTATTGCGACCAGACCGGGGCGACCATTTGCGGGCAGGACACCATCGGCGTCCTGCTGCGGATGCTGCCCGAGCATTTTTCCGCCTGCGAACTGGCCTATGACACCTCGGGAAACAGCACGGGGGATTTCGAGAATTCCGTCAGCTATGCTTCGCTCGCCTTTTACCGGGAAGGGACAGCCATGAAGAAGCCGAAGCAGAAAACCGAGACTCCGCAGCTTTCGGAGGAGGATAAAAAGGTATTGCTGTCGCTTGCGCGCAAGGCGATTGCCCAGGCGCTGAAGGGAAAGGCGTTGTCCGATCCCGGCGACTTTGGCGTGGAACCTACGCCCGCCATGAACCAGGTCATGGGCGGCTTTGTCACGTTGACCCTCGATGGCGATTTGCGCGGGTGCATCGGCGAGATCTTTCCGCGGCGCCCGCTGGTGCAGGTGGTGCTGGACCACGTCCTGGATGCCGCGTTCGAGGATCCGCGGTTTTCGCCGCTGACCGCGAAGGAATTCCAGCGGGTCCGCATCGAAATCAGCGCCCTCACGAAGCCGGTGCCGGTGGCGTCCTACAAGGATATTGAAATCGGCCGCCACGGGATGGTCTTGGAGGTGGGAAGCCGCTCCGCCGTGTTCCTTCCCCAAGTTGCGACCGAGCAAGGGTGGGATTTGCCCACCACGCTTTCCTATCTGGCGCAAAAGGCGGGACTGCCGCCCGATGCCTGGATGGAGCCCCGGGCCAAGTTCACGGTTTTCGAGGCCATTGTCTTTCACGAGCCGGACGGGAAATGACCTCGCTGTCCACCGGGAGAATCATCTGGCAAGGTGTTCCCGGTGCCTGCGTGCCGTCCACCAGTCCGGAATTCCGGATGACCGGAGCCCTTGCACCATAAAGGCGATGGCGCCGGCAAAAGAAAAGGTCATGAGGGTCAGCCTAGCTTGCCGTTTTCGGGTCCACTCGCGGGTGGCGTTGGTGTAATCCCGGTTTCCTGAAAAATAGGCCTGTATGGCTTTAGCCCTCTGCCGGGCGGTGGTGCAACGCATCTGGGCGGCTTGGGCCGCGGTGACGGAGTATTTCGACATTTCCGCCATTCTTCTCGACAGCCTTTCCCCTTCCGGTTCCTGCGTTCCAACCAAGCCCAGCAGGAGAAGCGTCGTACCGAGGAGCGACGCCCGAACGCCTCTGGATCTCCAACCGGATGAACGGGTCATCCGCTCGCTGTTGAATGATGGAATGGAGTTCATGGGGGCAGCCTCCAATTCGTTTTCTCCTCTACAGGGAATATACACCTTTTGCGTTCGAATGGGAGGGGCGAAGGGGGTAGCAGGGCGCAACACCGTTTCACGGATTTCAGCCGGCTACCCCTCCACCCGTTCAGAGATGGAGGGATATCCAATGTTCAATATTCAATTTTTGAGGAGGGAAGCAGAAGAGGCGCGATGGAGGATTCCGGGTGGGACGCGACCTCTGGTCTCACCGTCTTTTCCCTTTCTGTCCCAATTGGATATTGGATGTTGAAGATTTGGAGTCAATGAAACGGGAATGCGCCCGGGGGTAGGGGCTCATCCCTATTTCGCTGACCTTCTTCGGCTTTGTACGGCCATCGGCGCAACAGGAACGGAAGCCTCGTGACGATGAACCACGGATGAACCCCCGATGGACACAGATATGGGGAATTGGAAACAGAAGTTTCCCTTGATCATCCTGAAAAGAGATCCTATCCAGTTTTTATAAAAACTGGATACTCATGCAAAATGAATCCGGACGATGCGGAGGTCGTTCCTCCAATGGCAGAAATCAAGCCGCTTCTGTAGCCGGAGGGCGTCGACCCCGGTTTCTTCCAACCCGCCGGGCCCACCGTGCCCGGCTACAAGGGGGGGGGCGGGTTCCACCCCGGCCGTTTTTGGCGGAGTGCAGTTCTTCTGCTCCCTCACAAAACTTGGATTACATTGGGTCAACGAATCAGGGATGCGCCCCGTGGGTAGGGCGGAGGTTCTTCTCCCTTGCAAGGGGGGGGAGGATTTGGATAATGGTCAAAAGTTGCAAGAAACGGATGGATTCATGCGAATTTTGATCATTGGTGGCGGCCAGACCGGCTCCCATTTGGCGGAAAAATTTTGCGAGGATGAACACGATGTGGTGGTGATCGACTCCTCCACGGAGGCGCTGGTGGAGCTGGATGCCCACTTGGATTTGATGACGGTTCATGGCGACGGCGCGAATCCCGATGTGCTGGAAGAGGCCGATCTGGAACGGGCCGATATGGTTGTGGCGGTCACGGACCGCGACGACACCAACATCCTGGCCTGCATTTTTGCGCGGGCGCGGGGGGTTCGCCGCACGGTGGCGCGGGTCTCGTCGTCGGCCTATTTGACGAGCCGCCACATCCATTTCGACCAGTTGGGGGTGGACCTGCTGGTGAACCAGTACGACGAGTATGCGCGGGATCTCTACAACGTACTGCGCCTGCCGGGCTCTATCGAGGTGGCGGATTTGCTGGACGAACGGGTGATGGTGGTGGGCATGTCCGTCCACATGGACAGCCCCTTGCTTGGCGTTCAACTGAAGAATTTCTCCAGCAAGGAATGGCTTCAGAAGATTCGTTTCACGGCGGTGGTGAGGGGTGAAGACGTCATGACCCCGCATGGTGACACAACTTTTTTGGTGGGCGACGATGTCTATTTTGCCGGCGAGCCGGATGCCGTGGCCGATTTCATGCAATGGGCCTGGCCGGAACACAAGCGGTTCCAGCGCGTGGTGATCGCGGGCGGGGGCGAACTGGGTCTCCAGTTGGCCCGGATGTTGGAACACACCCGGATCCAGATTGTGCTGATTGAACAGGACGAGGAGCGGGCCGATTTCTGCTCCGCCCAGCTCAACCGGACCCTGGTGATCAAGGGCAACGCCCTGGAGCAGGAGACGCTGGCAGGCATCGGCGAGGCCGGCGACATGGCCTACGTGGCGGCCACGGGCAGCGACGAGCACAACATCATTGGTTGCCTGGTGGCCGAGAAGTTCGGGGCCCGGTTCACGGCGGCCCAGGTGGGCAAGAAGGAATATATCGGCATTGTCAACCAGTTGCGCCTGCTGGACCGGATTGTCGATCCCCATTTGGCCATGATCAACTCCATTTTGCATTTCGTGCGCGGCAAAAACGTGCAGGCGGCCGCCATCCTGGCGCGCCTGCCGGGCGAGCTGATCGAGATGCGCTTGTCGGCCAAGCACAAATGGGCCGGGTTGGCCATCAAGGACCTGAAGATACCGGACGGCGTGATCATTGTGAGCACCTTGCGGGGAGCCCAGGTGCGGACGGCGATCGGCGACCTCGTGTTGGCCGCGGGAGACCGCGTGGTGGTGTATTGCCTGCCGTCGGCGGTTTCCAAGATGGAATCGCTTTTCGCGGGCTGAAGCGGAATCCATGAATTTCAAGCCGGTATTTCATGTGATTTCCTGGTTGCTGGGCGTGGTGGGGTTGCTCATGGGCTTTTGCGGCCTGGTGTCGTTTTTGCACGGGGAGCCCCGCTGGGCCTGGACCGCTCTGGGGTATTCCGCGGCGGCTTCCGTTGCCGTTGCCGCGGCCATGGGAGCATTGACCCGAAATCAACAGGAACTCTCTCGCCGGGACGGCTTAGGGGTGGTGGCGTTTGGCTGGTTGCTGGCGGGAATCGCAGGAGCGGCCCCCTATTACCTTTCCGGTTTGGTGGCGAGTCCGCTGGCGGCCCTGTTCGAGTCGGTGTCGGGCATGACCACGACCGGCGCAACGGTATTCGTTGTGCTGGAGGATGTGCCCAAGGGATTGCTGTTGTGGCGGGCCATCACGCAGTACATCGGCGGCATGGGCGTCTTGATTCTCGTGGTGGCCATCCTGCCCTTTGCCGGTGCCGGGGGTATGCAATTGTTCCGCGCCGAAATGCCGGGGCCTTCCAAGGACCGCATCGAACCCCGCGTGGCGTTCAGCGCCAAAATGCTATGGGGGGTCTATGTGCTGCTGACCGTTGTTCTGATGTTCTTGCTGCGCCTTGGCGGCATGGACTGGTTTGATTCCGTCTGCCATTCGTTCGCCACGATGGCCACGGGCGGGTTCTCCACGCGGACCGCCAGCGTTTCCGCCTTCCAAAGCACCTATATCGAAGGTCTCCTCGTGGTCTTCATGCTGCTGGCCGGCATTAATTTTTCTCTGCACTACCGGGTGCTTCGCGGCGAACCCCTTTCCCTGTGGCGGAACGGCGAAACCCGCTTTTTCATACTGGTGTTCCTGTTGTTTTCCCTGCTGGGAACGGTGATCCTCCACTCGTCTGCGGCCGGGGCGGGGACCACCTGGAGGCATGACTTCCGCGAGGTTTCCTTCACCTGCGCCAGCATCATGACCACGACGGGATTCACCACGGGCGACTATGACCGGTGGCCCGAGCTGACCAAGGCCATGCTGGTGTTCCTGATGCTGATGGGAGGCTGCGCGGGATCCACGGCCGGCGGCATCAAGGTGGGGAGGATCCAGGTGATGCTCAGGACCGTCACGCGCGAAGTCCGCCTGTTCATGCAGCCGCAGGCCGTGATTCCCATCCGCCTGGGTCGGAAATTCCTGACCGACGACATCCTGCTGGCGATCCTTTCCTTCGTGGCCTTGTATCTGTTCGTGATGCTGGTGGGCGTGCTGGTCATGCTGCCGTTCACCGATGATCTTCAAACCGCAATTTCCTCCGTGATCACCTGCATGGGCAACGTGGGTCCCGGCTTTTCGGCCGTGGGGCCCACGCTGAATTTTTCGACCATACCCGATGCCGGGAAGGCCATCCTTTCCCTGCTGATGCTGGCTGGCCGCCTGGAGCTCTACACGGTGCTGGCCATCTTCATGCCGGCCTTTTGGAGAAAATGAAGGATTTCCGGCCACTCTTTCCCTCCCTGAGCTCCGAGGCTTCCCACGCGGATCTTCAGGTGCGCCAAACGCTTGCCATGGGGCTGGTGCCGATGGGAATAGCCGGATTGATGGTGGCTCTGACCGCTCCTGCCTGGCCGCCGATTGGCCTGTGGCTGGGCACGGGGACCGGACTGGCCGCCATGGCGGCGCTGTGGAATCTCTTTCGCCGCTCGGGGGGCCGCTACCAGCGCGGATTTTCAGCCTTTCATTTTGCCGTCCGCTATCTGTTCCTGATTCTGTGTCCCGGTCTGATGTGGACGGTATATGGCAACAACGTCCTCGACATTTCCGGTCTGCTCCCGCCCGTTCTGGTGGGCCTGTTGCTGCTGGTCTATCCCGTGGGGCGGATCCTGCGCGAACAAATCGGGCCCGATCCGGCGCAATCCCCCCGGCTTGAAATGCTCTGCATCCTGTGCCAGCAGGTAGAAATGGCGCTGGCCGTCATCGCCGTCATCGGCATCGTGACCGGCGCCGTTCTCGATGCCAACAAGGACGTTCCCAGCGATCCCACCGCCCTCCTGATCCTGCTCTGGATGTTTGCCGTGCTGGCCGTGCTGGGCGCGGCGGTGCTGGTGGCCGCCCACTGGATTCGGCTGTTTGGCCGGGTCGACCATCCCCAGCCCCTCGACGATCCCCCCCCCCGGATCGACTCCAAAAGCGCCCTTCGCTTTGGTTCCGAGAAATTCTGATTCCGGAACACCCGGTAAAACCGCCGTTGACGAAGGGGCGGAAACCGTGGTACACCCATGAAACTTGCGTTGGGGACAGCGCAAGACGCCTTTGGTCGGGGCGTAGCGCAGACTGGTAGCGCGTTTGCTTGGGGTGCAAAAGGTCCCGAGTTCAAATCTCGGCGCCCCGACCACTTTTTAACCTCAAAAACCCTCGTGAATACGGGGGTTTTTCTTTGTTCTGATCTCTTCCCCGTGTCCCAATCGTCCCCTTCTGTGTCCACTTTTTCCAACTGTCAGGGGTGGACATAAAGGATGGACACAAAAACGCCAGTAGGCCCGCCCCCATTGTCCACTTTCTGGATTTGCACCGCTTGCCGTCCACTCGACAAAATGGGGGAGGGGCACCGATATTGCCCCGCGCCGCCCCTGCGCCGCCCACAGTTCAACGCCTCGCTGGCGTTCGCGCCCGTTCCCTTGTCCCGGCCCGTCCGGGAAGAAGCCCCCCCCACAAATCGCATCCTAGCGCCTCGACACTCGAAAAATTAACCCGCTTCCGGCTTCCGCGCGCGTATTGCGTACGCGCAAGGGAGGCCGTCCGAATCGCCAATACCTCTAGGGAAAGTTTCCCCAAAAGGTTCCGCAAAAAAACCGCCCCCAAACGCCCGGTGTTCCCCAAGCAACCGGCCACACAAGATCATCTAAACG
>CAYNHA010000096.1:0-21432 GCA_964397035.1 uncultured Verrucomicrobiota bacterium | reverse complement strand
GGATTTCACCATGGGCGGCACCGAGTTCAAGGCCGGCGACCTGCTCATGAGCCTCGACGACGGCCACGGCAATCCAGTCTACCGCCGCCTCCTGCGCCGCATCCCCTGAAGCCGGCCGTTTTCCACACAATGGAAAACTTTTTCCCGTTTTTTCCACACAATGGAAAAAATGTTTCCACACTGTGGAAAACTTTCCAGGCCCCTTGATGCGACCCCCACTTGCACACTTGTGCACAAGGGCCAAACAGTTTTTTCGGCCCCAGGACCCGCATTCTGTTGTTGCATCTGCGGCCGGCTTGGCTAGCATCCCCCGCTCAATGATTTCTGAAGTTCAAAAACACAAGGAAAAAGCATGAAAAAGAACATTCTACGAAGCCTCGCGGGCCTCCTGGTTCTCGCCGCCTGGTCCGCCTCCGCGCAAGTCGTCGTCTCCAAATCCGCCGGCGACAAGGTGGGCGTGGACCTCTCCGGCATCCAGGCCGGCAGCGGCGCAGCCATGGCCGTGCGCAAAACGCTGGAGTCGGACATCGCCCGCTCGGGCTGGATGGAAGTGGCGGCGCCGGGCAAGGGTGCCATCGTCGTGCGCGGCTCCATCGCGGAATCGGGCGGACAGGTCTCCTTCACCTGCGCGGCCACCGACCAGGCGGGACGGCCCTACCTGAACGCCACCTATGCCCAGCCCGTCGCCAACGCCGTCTATGCCGCCCACCAGGCCGCCCACGACATCGTGGTGAAGGCCACCGGCAAGCCCACGTTCTTCCTGGGCAAGCTGGCCATGATCGGCACGCGCGCGGGGGCCAAGGAATTGTATCTGTCCGATTCCAGCGCCCAGGACATCCGCCAGGTCACCCAGGACCGCGCCAGCGTCCTCAAGCCGCGCTGGAGCCCGGACAACCGATTCATCTCGTACACCTCTTTCCTCAAGCGCTATCCGGATGTGTACACCATCGAACTGGCCACGGGCGCGCGCAACCGCGTGGCGGCCTATGCCGGCGTCAATTCCGGCGGCGCCATCTCGCCCGACGGCCGCTCCATGGCGCTGGTCCTGTCGAAGGACGGCAATCCGGATTTGTACGTGCAGGACATCCCCTCCAAGCGCCTCACCCGTCTGACCAACACCCCGCGCGCGGTCGAAGGCTCCCCCTGCTGGTCTCCCGACGGCTCCCGCATCGCCTACGTCTCCGACGCTTCCGGCTCCCCCCAGCTCTACATCCTCTCCCGCACCGGCGGCACGCCCGACCGCCTCACCACCCGCGGCTCCCAGAATGTGTCGCCGGACTGGGGCGCCAACGGCCTCATCGCCTATCAAACGCTCTCGGGCGGCAAGTTGCAGATCGCCGTCATCGACCCCGCCGCCAAGCAGGAACGCATCATCACGCCCTTCGATGCCGCGTATGAAGATCCCTCCTGGGCCCCCGATGGCCGCCATCTGGCCGCCTCCCGTTCCGTCAACTATTCCTACTCCGTTTACCTTCTTGACAGCATGGGAGACAAACCCGTAGCGTTGACAACATCGGGCGATTGGTATGCACCCGCCTGGAGCCATTGAGAAAGAATGGCATGAAATTTAAAAAAAACGAACAGGAGATAATAGGTAACATGACACGCCGCTGGATGACGATTTTAATGGCCGTACTGGCCCTCGCGATGATGAGTACAACGGGTTGCGTTAAGAAAAAGAAACCCGTCCTGGATCCCAATGCCGGAATGATGGGCGACCAGGTCATCATCGGATACGACGAAAACGGAAACCCCATCTATGGCAACCCCGGGGACACCCTCGCCGGCCGCACCGAAGGCGCCGAAATCGCCGCGGGCCAGTTCGAAGCCGTCTATTTCGAGTTCGACAGCCCTCAGTTGAATCCCTCCGAGCAGGGCAAGATCAGCGCCGTGGTCGCCTATTTGCAGGCCAATCCCACCCAGGGCGTGATCGTGGAAGGCCATTGCGACGAGCGCGGCAGCAACGAATACAACCTCGCGCTCGGCGAACGCCGCGCCTTGGCCGTCCGCGCCGCCATGATCTCGGCCGGCATCGATGGAGCCCGCGTCCAGACCCGCAGCTATGGCGAAGAACGCGCCGTGGCCTTTGGTCACGATGAATCCGCCTGGCGCCTGAACCGCCGCGCCGAATTCGTGTTCACGCAGATGTAATTCCGCCCGGCCAAAAGCCGGCACAGGAACGCCCGATCCGATGGATCGGGCGTTTTTTTATGCCCTGCCGGCGGAAACCGCCTTGAGGCGGGCCAGCCACGCCTCCTGCAGGCGGGGATTGGCATAGTGCCGCCAGGCCACCTTGAATTTGCGGAGAAATTCCGCCCGGCGTTTCTTCAGGGCGCGCCGCACCGCCGCCCGAGCCTTGCCCGTGGGCAAGTCCTGCGAAAGGTCCAGCGCGCTGTCGCAATCGTGCATTTTGCCCAGCGCCGCCTGAGCCTTCGTGATCCAGCGCCCCGCGCGCACGCAGACGTTCCCCAATCCCTCCGCATAGAATTCCGACAGGTAGCGCATGCGCCGCCCCGCCCGCCGCAAATCGTGCGCAGGATTCTTCGAATAATTTCCCACGCGCTTGTACCGATCCTCGATCAGGCGGCGAACGATCAGCATCCGGTGCGCCTCGTACACCTCGGGAGGCGAACGCTCCTTCCGCCGTTCGGGCAAACGGCGGCGCAGGTATTCACGTAGCATTTGCTTCACCCGCCGGAACGAGCCGCAGGAAAGCGCTTCGGCCGCCAGTCGGGTCCGTTCGCGCCGAAGCAGGAAAAGCACGGCCCGGCGATCCCGGACCGAAACCTCATCCATCCCCCCCTCCCGGATCATGTCGCGGAAAAGGGCAATCCACACATCCAAATCCCGCGCATCCCCCATGCGATCGCACAGCTTGGAGGCCCGGCGGTCCAACTGGCCCAGAAACTTTTTATCCAGCTTCTCGAACGTCATGCACAAACTTCTCATCCGGCGCAACGCCACGCGGATGTCATGCAAGGCCTCCACCGATCCCTGGACCGCCAGCGGCTCTCGCTTCACGATCACCGCCAGTTGTGCCGAAAGATGGCGGCGCAGCACCTGGTCCGCCGATTCCGGAGAGGAAGGGGACACCTTTTTTGTGCGACGCTGGACCCGGGCCATCTCAACCCTGCTTCTTTTGTTCGGCCGGACGCTGGGGCTCAAACACCGGCGCCTGCTGCTGGATGGCGGCGGACGCCTGCGCTTCCGCGCGTTTCTGGAACGCAGCCTGGCAACGGAGCGCGGGGTGGCGCGAATCCGGACGGCGCCGCTCGTAGGCGCCGCTGGGAAGCAACTGCCACGCCTGCTTGGTGTCGGCCAGGCATGTCGTGAGGATCTGCGACAGCTTTTCCGCGCTCCCCTTGTCCTCCACCGGAATCATCAGTTCAATGCGGCGGTCCAAATTGCGCGGCATCCAGTCCGCGCTGGAAATGAACAGCTCCGGATCCCCGCCGTTGTGGAACCGGAAAATGCGCGCATGCTCCAGATAGCGGTCCACCACGCTGGCCACGCGGATGTTTTCGCTCATCCCCTTCACGCCCGGCCGCAGGCAGCAAATGCCGCGGACGTTCAGACGGATCTTCACGCCCGCCTGCGACGCCTTGTAGAGCGCCTCGATCAGTTCCGGATCGGCCAGCGAGTTCATCTTCGCCTCGATGCCGGCGGCCTCCCCCTGCCGGCTCCGCTCCGCCTCCGCACCGATCAGCTCCAGCAGGCGCGGCCGGATGCCCAGCGGCGCCGCCTCGATCTTGCGGAATTTCACAAGCTGCGAATATCCCGTGAGCGTGTTGAAGAACACGGAGGCATCCGCGCCATAGTCCTCCTCGCACGTCATGAAGCTCACGTCCGAATACAGGCGAGCGCTCTTTTCGTTGTAGTTGCCCGTTCCAAAATGGGTGTAGCGGACCACGCCCTCCGGCTCGCGGCGCACCACCACGCAAATCTTGGCGTGCGTCTTGTAGCCCTTCACGCCGTAGATCACCTGCGCCCCGGCCCGGGCCAGCGCATCGGCCCAGTCGATGTTGCGCGCCTCGTCGAACCGCGCCTTGAGCTCGATCAGCGCCGTCACGTGCTTGCCCCGTTCCGCCGCGCGCATCAAGGCCGCCACGACGGGACTGTTCTCGCTCACCCGGTAGAGGACCTGCTTGATTGCCAACGTGTTGGGATCCTCGGCGGCCTCCTGGAGAAGCCGCATCACGGGGTCGTAGCTCTCGTAGGGATGGAACAGCAGCAGGTTGCCTCGCTTCAGCGTGTCGAAAATCGACTCCGTGGGCGGCGCCTCCGGAACCGCCTGCGGACTCCACGGCTCGATCTTCAGCGCGTCGTATCCGGACAGGCCCGCCAACCGGAAAAAAGCGCCCAGGTCCAGCGGCCCGGACACCGCATAGATGTCGGCATCCTCCACCTTCAATGCCGCCTTCAGAAAGGCCACCGCCTCCTTCGACGCGCGCTTTTCGATCTCCAGCCGGACGCAATCGCTCTCCTTGCGTTCGGTGAGCACTTCCCTCATCTGCTCCAGCAGGTCGCCCGCCAGATCCTCGCGCACGCTCATGTCGGCATTGCGGGTGATGCGGAAGGCCGCGCACTCCAGCACCCGGACACCGGGGAACAGGCGCGCCACATAGGTCCGGATGACCTCCTCCAGCAGGATGTACGAAAAACTCGCCTCGCCCGGCAGCGTCAAAAACCGTGCCAGACCCTTGGGAACCGCCACCAGGGCATGGCGCGAACCGCCTTCCTCGGGCGTTCCCTCCAGGCGGACATAGAGCGCGATTCCCAGCCCCGCCAGGAGAGGGAATTCATCGTCGGGCTTCACGGCCACCGGGGAAATCACGGGAAAAATGAAGTCGTCGAACAGCGCCTCCACGTGGCGCAACTGCGCGGCGTTCAGCTCCTCCATCCGCAGGCGGCGGATTCCGCCCTTGCGAAGAAGCGGCTCGATGTCCTTCTGCAGGCAGAGATGCTGCCGCTCCACCATCGAATGCATGCGGGCCGAAATCCTGGAAAGCTGGTCCGCCACGCTCAGTCCCGCCGGATCCGGCCGCCCTTCGCCCTGGCGCTGCAGCCATTTCAGCCCCCCCACCCTCACCATGAAGAACTCATCGGCGTTCGATGCGGTGATCGCCGCGAATTTCAACCGCTCCAGCGGAGGCAGCGAATCATCCTCCGCCTGCTCCAGCACGCGAAAATTGAATTCAATCCAGCTCAGCTCTCGGCTCAGCAATGTGGAATCGACCCTGGCTTTCTTGCCCTTGCTCATCCGGCACCTTCCATCCTCAAACCATCGCGTTGCGGGGCAGTTCCGTCCGCAGTTCGCGCAATTCCGGCATCAACCCGAACACGTCGAAAAACAAATTTCCCTTTTCCTTCAGGACCAGGCGCTCCATGGTCAGGTCCTCCATGTCGCGGACCTGGATCACAAACCGGTCCGCCTCCCGGCGGAAATCCAGCGCGCGCGGCGTTTCGCGGGGCGTGCGCTCCAGCGAATCGGCCACGCGCAGCAGCGCCGCCAGCTTGGCCACCGTCATGCGGTCCTCCAGCGGCAGCGCCGCAAACTCCGGATGGGCCGGGCTCGGAACGGCCTTGCGGTGATAGCGCGAAACAATGGAGACGATCTGCATGTCGTGGCGCGTCAGTCCGAACAGGTCGCTGTTCAGGATCAGGTACATCGAGTGCTTGTGATGCGCCCTCGCGTTCACGTAGTTGCCGATGTCGTGCAAAATGGCCGCGCACCGCAGCAGCATCCGCTCGTGCCCGCCCAGCTGGTGCTCCTCCGTCAATTCATCGAACAGCGCAACGGCCGAGGCTTCCACGTTCTTCACATGCGCCTCGTCCGTTCCATAGCGGGCGGCCATGGTCAGGGCCGAATAGACCACCTGTTCCTCAAACCCCGACGAGCGGTAGTCGCGCATGGCCATCTCGCGCAGCAAACCGTCGCGCAGCGTCGCCTGCACCACATGAACCTCGCGGACCTTCAGCGCCCGCGCCGCCAGGGCAATCGACATCACGGCCGGGGCCAGCGTCTCCGCGTCCTGATACGTCAATTTATGTTCTTTCACCAGGCTCGCCACGGGCATCGGCGCCAGCTTGTCGGCCAATTCAATCAGCCTGGCCGTCGGGGCCAGCGCCACGCGCGAATCCTGCGGCGGATTTTCTCCCGCCGCGTGCTCCGAGACAAAACGGGCCCCCGCGCCCATCACCACCAGCGAGGAGATCTTCTCGCGGGGCACCGCCTTCAAAACCTGTTCGACCATTTCCGAGGCATACGCCTTCAAGACGCTCTTCATGCGCGGCCCCGTACCCACGCCCGCTTCCACCAGTTCGTGCGTGCGCAGCGCCCCCGTGTGGAAGGACTGGGCCACTGTCACCTTGCCCTTGCGAATGTACAGCAGGATGGTCTGCCCCCCGCCGATCTCCATCACCGCCACGTTTCCGGCGGCCAGAATGCCGGCCGATTCCAGCGTCTCGCGAACCGCCAGGTATGTGAGCCGCGCCTCCTCCGACTCCTCCAGCACCATCACGTCGATCCCGGTCACGGTGCTGACCCGGTCCACGAACATGTCGCGGTTCGACGCCTCGCGCGCGAAGCTCGTGGCCACCGCACGCAATTGATCCGGCCTCGTCACGCCGTATTCCTTCATCAGGCGGTTGTAGTTCTTCAGGATCGACACGCACCGGCGCAACGTGTCCTGCTGGATGCGTCCCTTGCTGAACACATCCTTTCCCAGCCGCACACTGTGCCGCAAGCTCTCCAGCAAACGCACATCCCCCTGCGCCCCCACTTCGCCAATGTCCAGCCGCAGCGCCGACGATCCAATGTCAATCGCCGCCACCACGCGTTTGGCCGGCTCCGGCCCCGGAACCACCGGCGCCGCCGCCTCCACCACCACAGGCTGTTTCAGATTCTCCATTTGAAAAATTCTTACTTCTTCATTCTCAATTCTTAACTCTTCCCCCCGCCTCCGCCAGCGCCGCCGCGCCCAGAGTCGTGGCCTCATCCCCCAGTTCAGCCTCCACCACCTTCACCTGCTTGGCAAACGACACCATGGCCGTCTCCTTCAAGCCAATCCTCACCTCTTCCAGAGCCAGGCGCGGCATCGCTTCGACCAGCCCGCCCCCCAGCACCACCACATCCGGCGCCAGCAGATTCACCACCCCACCGATGGCCCGGCCCATCAGCCGCATCGCATCGCGCACGATCCGCTCCACCGCGGCATCCCCCGCCTTGATGGCCTTCGCCAGCAACCCGCTCTTCAGCTTCTTCAAATCCGATCCCCCGTTCTCGGCCAGGAACGGCGCCTCGCCGCGGAAGGCCGCCTGCGCCACTTCCGCCGAAATCGCCAACCGCCCGGCCAGCGCCTCCAGGCACCCGCGCCGACCGCAACCGCACAACCGCCCGTTTTCCCGAACCGGCAGGTGTCCGATTTCCATCGCCGACCCCGTCTTGCCCCTCAGCAGCTTCCCGTCATACACGCATCCGCCCCCGATCCCCGTGCCGGGGAACACGCCAACCAGCGTCCGCGCCCCCTTGCCCGCCCCGAACCGATATTCCCCATACGTCCCCGCATCCACATCGTTCGACAGCACCACCCGGCAATGAAACCAACCTTCCAGCAACGCCTGGAGGGGCACTCGCTTCCAACCAAGGTTGGGAGCCTCCAGAATCAGCCCCTTGTCCAGATCCAACACGCCCGGACACCCCACCCCGATCCCCGCCAGCGCCGCTACCGGAAGCCGGGATTCCTGCAGCGCCGCCAAGATGGTTTCGCGGATTCGCTCCTGCACCGCCTTGGGCCCTTCGTTGACCGGCGTCTTGGCCTTCGCCGACGCCATGGGCTTGAATTTCTCATCAAACACCGTCGCCATCATCTTGGTTCCACCCAGGTCAAAACCCACCCAAACCTTCTTCTTGCCGCGATTGATCATGATCGACCCCTTCTGATGAGAAAACAGGAAAGGCAGCTTCCGCTGCCTTTCCCTTGATTCCTGTTTATTCCGCGCGAGTCACGGAGACAATTTCGATCGTCTCCACGGGCACGTCCGACATGCCCGCCTGGACGCCCGTCCGCGCGCCCTTGATCTTGTCCACCACGTCCATTCCCTCGACCACCTCGCCAAACACGCAATAGCCGAAGCCCTGTGGATTGGGCGCCCGGAAATCGAGGAAGCCGTTGTCCTTCACGTTGATGAAGAACTGCGACGTGGCGCTGTCCACCACCGCCGTGCGCGCCATGGCAATCGTTCCCCGCTTGTTCTGCAAGCCATTCGCCGCCTCGTTCTTGATCGGCGCCCGCGTCGGCTTCTGGTTCATCTTCGCATCGAACCCGCCGCCCTGGATCATGAACCCATCGATCACGCGATGGAAAATCGTTCCGTTGTAGTGCCCGGCATCCGCATAGGCCAGGAAATTCGCCACCGTCAGCGGCGCCTTGTCCGCGGCCAGCTTCACCTTGATGTCGCCCAACGTCGTCTTAATGATCACCATGTCTGTTTCCTTTGCTTGTTCTACCATCGGTGCCGGTTCTTCCGCCACCTCCACAACTTCTTCCTCCACGGCAGCCTCTTCCGCCGGAGCCGCCTCTTGCGCGATCTCTGCACTCTCCTCCACCGCACCGCCCGGCACCGGCGGAATTCCGATTCCATCCTGAGCCACCGCAGCCATTCCGCCCATCCACGCCAGCACCAACGCCATTCCCATCCATTTCATTTTGTTCATTCTCCTATATACCCTATCAACTCTACCACCCCGAACGCCAACCCTCAATTCCCAAATCTCCCTCCCATTTTCCTCATCCCTCCAGACTATCACTTATAATTATAAGTGATAGCTTCCGTTTTCCACAACATGGGAAAAGCCAAAGCGGTTTTTCCACATCATGGAAATCCATTCTTTCCCCATGCTTCCGCCCCTGAATTCTGAATTGTATCCCGTCTCCCCACCCTCTATCCTGTGAGCCACCATGACAACGACTCCTCCCACCCGCATCGAACAGGATTCCCTCGGCCCCCGCAATGTTCCCGCCCACGCGCTCTATGGCGCACAAACCTATCGTTCCATCGAAAACTTCCGCCTCTCCGGCACGCCCATGCCCATCGAAATCATCCACGGCATGGCCCTTCTCAAGCTGGCCTGTGCACGCGCCAACGCCACTCTGGGCCTGCTTCCCGCCGGCAAGGAAAAGGCCATCACCGATGCCTGCCGCGTGGTTCTCTCCGGGGCACACGACTCTGAATTTCCCATCGACCTCTATCAGGCGGGCTCCGGCACCTCCTCGCACATGAATCTCAACGAGGTTGTCGCCAATCTCGCCAACGAATCGCTCGGGGGCAAACGCGGCGCCAAATCGCCCGTGCACCCCAACGATGACGTCAACATGGGACAATCCACCAACAACTGCTTCCCGTCGGGAGCCAAAATCGCCGTCCTGGGCCAAACACTCCTTCTGCTCGACGCCCTCGCCTCCCTCGAAAAATCGCTCCGCGCCAAGGCTACTGAATTTGCCTCCATTCTCAAGACCGGCCGTACGCACCTCCAGGATGCCGTACCCGTCACCCTGGGGCAGGAGTTCTCCGCCTATGCCCATGCCATCGGCCTCGCCGCCGAACGCATCCGGGAAGCATCGAAACGCCTTCAGGAACTCGGCATCGGCGGCAATGCCGTCGGCACCGGCATCAACACCAAACCTGCCTTCCGCGAGGAAATCATGAAGGCTCTGAACGCGGAAACCGGCGGTTCGTTCCGGTCCGCCGAAAACGGACTCCACCTCACGCAATTCATGACCGACTTCGCCCATGTTTCCGCCACCTTTCGCTCCTGCGCGCTCGACCTCCAGCAAATCGCCAACAATCTGCGCCTGCTGGCCTCCGGCCCCCTTACCGGTATCGGCGAAATCCGCCTCCCGCCCGTCGAGCCCGGCTCCAGCATCATGCCCGGCAAGATCAATCCCTCCATTTGCGAAGCCGTCAACATGGTGGCCATGCAGGTGCAGGGCCTCGACCATGCCGTGGCCCTCGCCTGCGGGGCGGGCCAGCTTGAGCTAAACACCCACATGCCGCTCATCGGCGCCAACACGCTGCAAGCCGCCAAGCTACTCTCCGCCGCCAGCCGCGCCCTGGCCGAAAAATGCATCGCCGGGATCGAGGCCGACGCGGCTCTCTGTCGCCTGAACCTGGAACGTAGCGCGGGCCTGCCCACCCTGCTCAATCCCCGCCTCGGCTACGACCGCGTGGCACAGCTGGTGAAGGAATCTCTCGCCTCCGGCAAAACCCTGCGCGACCTCGCCCTCGAAAAACAATTGCTGACCGAGGAGGAATACGAGGCCCTGCTCGCCTCTTCCACGGCGCCCAACCTGTGACCTCGCCCAATCCGCTTTTTCCCGAAACGGATGTTCTGCGGCAGGAACCCCTGCAGGCCAGCGGGCTTCCTGTGCGCATTCTGGCCTCGCTGCACGCCGCTGAATTTACCACGCTGGGCGACTTGTGCCACCCGCTCCCGGCCTGCGAGAAACTAGACGCCGACGACCGCTCCCTCCTTACGAGAATTGCCTCCTATGTAAAGACCGCCTGCACGGAGAGCCCGCCAACGTTGAATCTCCGCGACTGGCTCTCGCTTTTTCTCACGCCCCGCCTCGCCGATTCCATCCAGTTGCACTACGGCTTGCAGGAACCCTCCGCCCTTCTCTCCCTCCACCAGGTTTCCCTGCGCGACACCGGTTTCAAGCTCGGCGTGACCCGAGAGCGAACCCGCCAACTACTGGGCCTGGCCCACCAGGCCCTGCGCAATCCATTGCCTCTCTTCGCCGCAGAACCCATCTACCGAGCCATGGAAGCCACCCTGCACCAGTCCGGCGGCGCCCTCGATACCACGGCACTGGCCAAGAGCAGCGATCCCGCGTGGAACCCCCTCTCTCCCCTCGGCACCTTTTTGCTATTGATGAACCTGGCTCCGGACCGACTGACCCTTTACCGCGACCTCTGCGGAGAACTCTCCCCCGCCCTGATGGACCGCATTGAAAAATCCGTGCGCGACCAGATGTCCGCCGCCAACCGCCTGCTCCCCATCTCTGAAATCGAGGCCCATCTTCCCCCGTCCGCACGTCCTTCCGGCATCCCTTCCGCCACACCGCTCCTGCTGGCGCTTCTTCGCCACATGCCGGACATCTTGACCACCCGCGATGGACGCGCCGGATTCGCCACCCGCGATGGCGCTGAACTGCTTCGCGAAATTCTGTCCACCTGCGGCGAGTCCCCGCTGCGCACACTCGTCGCCGCGTTCAACGCGCGCCTGCATCCCGAATGCCAGCGCGGCAGCGGCTATGTTCGCGACACCCTCCAGAGCGATCCTCTCGTCCACAAAACCGCCCCCTCCCGCTACTCCCTACCCGGCGGCCTCCAAACCCATCTTCCCATCTCTCCCTGAGCACATTCCCCCCTCCTTTCGCACCCACCATTTTGACTATGTATTATAATAACTAGTCAGAATCGGCGGAGCCGTTTTTCTGCCGTTCGCAAGGATGGAAACACTTTCCGCAACCCCGGAGAAGGCGCGCACCCCGTGTTGTGGCAACCTCCTTCGCATGCAACGTGCGCTACATGGTGTGGCGCACCTCTACCCGAAAGGAATACAACATGAATTCGAATTGGCTCACCATCGGCGCGGCCCTCTTGGCCGGAATCACGATCCTCCAACCGGCGAACGCAACCCCTCCCCCCGGCCTGCTCTCTCCGGTGGCCATCGAGGAACGCCCCGCCCAACGCGTGGCCTATGTCGAACAAATCGGCCACTTCCAGGCCAACCCCGGAATCTACGACGTCCTCCTTCAAAAACTGCTCGACTGGGCCCTGCCCAACCAACTCTGGAATTTCCCTCGGAAAACGCTCATCGTGTGCATCTATCCCGATGACCCTTCCACCACACCGCCCGAACAGCAGCGCCTTTGGCTCGGCATGACCATTGGCGACAAGGACACACCGCCTTCCCACATCCAAACGCTGACCCTTCCTGCAGGCCCTCACGCCATCGGCCACTTCTCCATCCCGTCAGATCAGTTTGGCCCGGCCTGGGGCTACATGTATGGCGAAGCCCTCCCCCAGAGCGGCCACGTCCCAGCTGGTCTTGCTTTCGAGTTACAGAAAAACGATTCCTCCGAGGATCCGGAACAAAAACACCTCGTCGATATCTGTATCCCTGTTCAACGAATCGATTGATCGGCAAAGACGCAAGAGCCCCCCCCCCCCAGCAACCACACAACGTCGCTGGGGGGGATCAATCCATCGTCTTTTGGATCAAGGCAAAGGATCTTCGTAAACCAGCTTCTTCGGATGCGCTGGCAACGTGCGCCCAGTCTCCATTGCATGGGCGAGATCGGCGGCGGCATCGGGATCGGCCCACCAATACGTGAAGGAGCTTCGCTCATCTCCATATTTGCCCAGCGGAGCATCGGGCGTTCCAAATTTATTCCAATACAGCAGGCGCGTGTCGTTCTTGTTCCAAAGCAGAACATAGGGAATCTCGCGGGTCAAAATGGCGTCAATCCGGCGAACTATGTCATGCCGCTTCTGCACATCGAATTCCGTCCGTTGTTCCTCGATCAGCGCATCCACGTCCGCATTCTTGAAGCCCGTGATGTTCTGCCCGGAAGGACGGTCCGCCTCCTTGGAATACCACATGCTTTCGGGATTCTTGAACAGTCCCGCGCTCCAGGCGGCCCACGTCATGTCGAAATGGTATTCGTCCATATCCTTCGACCACGACGCCCAGTCTTTCTTGTCCACGACGAGCTCAATCCCCACGTCTTTCAGATCCTCCTGGAAAATGGCGGTAAACTTGTCATCGCTCGATCCACGTGAGAGATAGCGCAAGCTCAGCGTCTTTCCGTCCTTCGCCAGCAGTCCCGTTGCCGCATCCGCCTTCCAGCCCGCCTCGGCAAGCAACGCACGAGCCTTCTCCTTGTCGAAGGGAATCCGTTCATTGGCGCAAGGATGGGAGACATCATAGAGATCTTCAAAGTAGGAGCGTTGCAGGAAATAGGCGTTATACATCAACGTTTCATTCATCTTTTCACGGTGATACAAATGCGCCAAGGCGCGCCGAACCTTCGGATCATCCAAGGGTGGACGGCGCAAATTGAGCGCGATGCCCTGAAACCCAATCGGCTTTTTGTTTTCGATTTCCTGACGAATCACCCAGTTTTTATCGAACCGCTCCCCACTCGTCTGATTGGCCCACACATGGGCCGTGTACACGGGGAACAAATCAATCTCACCCTTTTTGAACGCCTCAAACGCATTGTCATTTTCCTCGAAAAAACGGAAACGCAGAATGTCGAAATTGGCCACCCGTTGAAAGCGCGGCAATCCTCCCGCCCACCAATCCTTGCGACGCTCCAGCGAAACCTGAATCCCTTCCTTTATTTCTCCAAGTCGATACGGCCCCGACACCACCGGAAACTCAAAGTTTTGCAAATTGAAGTCCTGGCCCTCGAACGCATGCTTCGGCAACACCTGCAATCCGGCCAGCGTCAGCAAATTCTCCCAGTGCTCCTCTTTCGCCACAAAGCGAATCGTGGAGGCGTCCAACACCTCGGGAGCCTCGAACCGCTCCAGCCCGATCTTGTGCGGCCCCGTCAGGTTCTTCGGATCCATCACCGCCTCGAACGTCCACCGCACATCCTCGTCCGTCACCGGCTTGCCGTCACTCCACTTCGCCAGCGGGTTCATGTGAAAAGTGAACGTCTTGTGATCGTCGCCCAACACACACCGCTCGGCCAACAGAGGTTCCATTTCCAAGGTGACCGGATGCTGCGTCAACAGTGTTTCAAAAAATTGCCCGAACAACTCGGCCGACATCACATTCTGGTCGAGATAGTAGTTGAAGCTCTTCGGATAAGGCCCCATGTAAGCCACCAGCACCCCCCCCTTCTCCGCATACTCCGACGCCAGCGGATTCGGGGACTCCTGCCAGCCCTCACGCGGAAACACCTCTTCCGCCTGCCCCGCCGCCACCATCCACAACAACCATCCAACACATGCGATTTTTTTCATGCCGCCAGTATGCGTTCCCGCCGACGGAATGAAAAGCGGGAATCCAGTGTTACGGCAATCTCACCCTGACTCGCAGGGAAAAGGCTGATGGCTGCGCAGACAACCAGTCTTCCAAATCCACCGGCAAATCACCCCCATTCCCAACCAGATCCACATGGTTTTCCAACGGCGACCACACCCCTCCCACCAAATTTGTCGCCGTTTCAATCGTGTATAGCCGCCCCGTCGAACTGTGGCTCACCTTCGCGTTCGCCGCCTCCCACGCCATGGACAAAAAGGACGAACCATCTCTCGGGTCCGTGTCCGCCACATATTCGTCGATGTTGGGAATGCCGTCGTCATCCATGTGGCCATCCGGCTCGTTGGTCACGCCGCGATCTGTCCGCCAATTCAGGTACGCGGCATCCAGCACCCGCACCGGCTCGCTCAACGCCGACGAATTCCCATTCGTGTCGGTGGCGTTCATCGTGAGATAGCTCCCGAACGGCGCCGATTCCGCCAGCGTCAAATCGATCCATGCCGCCCCATCCGCGCCCGTCGTGAAATTCGTCTGCGCCAGCGCGAATTGCGCCTGCGCGCCGTTCTGGTTGGTGAACCACGCATAATGGACATCCAGCACGTAGGCTTCGTTCGTCTTGCCCGCAAACGTCCCCTGAAAATGCGTACTGCCCGCCAAGGCATTCGTGATCGCCGGCGGCTGGATTCCCTCGTTGGGCTCCATTCCCGGCTCGTTCGTGGCCACATGGATGGCCGCCAGCGCATTTCCGTAGATCTGGTTTCCCAGCACCGTGTTCCGCGCCCCCGTGTACACCGCCACGCCATGCCCGTAATTCCTGGCCACCACGTTGCTGCCTGTCACCCGATTGCGGTCGCCGCCCCGCAATCCAATGCCATCGCCCGCGTTGCCCAGATCGATCAACCCATCGATCGAAACCCCGATCCAGTTTCCCGCGATCTGCGCGCCGTCGCACGACGGCCCCGACAGCCGCAAGCCTTCCGCGCCGTTTGCGCCCATCGCGTTGTTCGGCCCGATCACGCAATTCATGGAGTTGGAAATCAACACGCCGCAACCCCCGTTGCCCTGCCGTTCCGTCGCCGTGGAATTCACGCCCGCCCGCGTGCCCTGCACCACCGCTCCGTCGCACTCCGCCAGCACCATCCCGTTTCCTTCGTTGAAGCAAACCACGTTGCCATCCGTTGCGCCCGGGCCGCCCACAACCAAACCTTCCGCCTGCTCCGCGAAAATTCCGTCCAGGCTGTTCCCGCATGCCGTCGCGCCATCCATCGCCACGCCAATCCGGTTTCCGCGAAGGCTCGTGCCGGTCACCCCCGGCCCTTCGACCTTCACACCACACCCTTCATTTCCACCAATCGCGTTGCCCGCCGTTGAACTCGTTCCCAACACCGTCCCGGCCGCATGGCTCACCGCCACCCCATGACCCTCGTTGCCCAACGCCGCTCCCGCACGCGTCACGCCCACATAATTGCCCAACAGCCGATTGCTGACCGACAGCGCCCCGGCGATCGAAATGCCGTTCCCGCCATTGTCCACCACCACGTTCCGGCAATCTTCCCACCCATGGCCAATCCGGTTTCCTCCCGACCCTTCGATCCGGATGCCGTCGCCCCCGTTGCCCAACGGCCATGTTTCCGTCGCATCCGTCCCGATCACATTCCCCTGAATGTCCGCCGCTCGCACCCCCGACCCGCTCGAAATGGCGATTCCGTTCGACACGTTGCACGAAATCACGTTGCCCCCGTCCTCGTAGCACTCCATGTAGCCGCTGCCGATCTCATCGAACGTCGTTTCCACCAGGCGAATGCCGTCGCCGCCGTTCGGCAACGGCGTGAACCGGTTGGACGCCACGCCAATCGCGTTGCCACCAATCCAGTTGCTTTTCCCTCCTCCATCGTACACGCCGTTTCCCTGGTTTCCCGCGATGGCGTTTCCCCGAAACACGTGGACCGGCCCCGCCATATACAACCCCACCAGGCAATTCGACGACAACGAAAGCCTCACCCCATCCCATTGGTTCGGATAAGCCGCCAGCGTGGCCGGCAAATGCCCAACCGTGTTGCCCGCAACGCCCACTTTCCACGAGTTGAAAACGTAGATGCCGTCCTCCCCGCTGCCCACCACCACGTTGCCCGCCTCGTTCGTTGCGCTGCCCGACGTAATCCCGATTTCATCGCCAACGCACGTTTCCACGCGGATTCCACAAGCGCGATTTCCCGGAACCACACCCCCCGGCGTCCATCCCACCCGGTTCCCGCAAATGTCGTTGCTGGCCGACAAATAGCTGTAAATGCCGTTCCGCGAATTCGCAATCCAGTTCGGATGCGTCGCGCTGCCGATGAAATTGCGGCGCGTGCCCGACAGCTTGATTCCATCGCCTCCGTTCGTCACCACGCCCGACACATTGCTCCCCGTTCCAATGCGGTTCGCGTAGACGTGGTTCCCATGCCCCCACTGCGCCAATTCTTCCTCCGCATGGACAATGGAAATCCCCGCCTGCCGCGCCGCGCCGATGTCGTTGCCCCGTTCTCCGCCCACCTGGTTGCCGCCCGCGTTGACCAAATCAATTCCAATTTGCAAATTCGATGAAACAAACGTCGTGTCCGGGTCGAACCCAATCACGTTGCCCTGCACCCACTGGGCATAGGTGTGATCCAGTTGGATCCCGATTGCGCCATCGATTCGGTTGTCTTCCACCGCGTTTTCCACGGTCGATTCCGACACACGGACTCCCCCCGCCGCATTCACGCCAAACGCCAGTCCCGGCGGCGCCATGCCGATCCAATTTCCAACGACCAGATTGGCGCCCCAATCGTCATCCAAGTGGATCCCCCAGCGCCCATTGTTGCCAATGTAGTTGCCCTCGTTCTCCCCCGTCCCGCCGATTGTCGCACCTCCGATACTGTCGCCGCTCACGCCGCTCAATCCATTGCCGAGGGCCGTCGTGCCATCCAATCCCACGCCAATCCGATTGTTCTGCACCCGGTTCCCCATGCCCGCCCCGTTCATGAAAATCCCATGCCCGCCATTCGCGCCGATCACGTTCCCCAGTTCCGGCGTCCCCAACTGCCCGTATGAACTTTGCGAGACCACGCCATGCCATCCATTCCCCAGCGCACCGTTTCCCGTGTCATCCACGCCAATATGGTTCCCCACCACGACGTTGCTCCACCCCGCCACCACCAGCCCGTTCGACGCATTCCCCGAAAGAACATTTCCCGCCCGGTCGCCTCCCAGCGGCCCCATCACTCCGCCGATATAGTTGGAATTCCCTGACACCTTCAATCCGTCGCCTCCGTTCGGCAACGCGCTCAGCCCCGTCGAATCCACGCCCACGAAATTGCCTTGGAACAAATTGTTGGAAGGCGTACCGGAATCATGCCAAACCACGATCCCGTCTCTCCGATTGCACGAAATGTAATTGTGCTCGTTGGGCTCTCCCCCGCCGATCACGCAATCCACGATCGCGTCGCCGCGAATGCCATCCTCGTTGGGCATCGGCACCGTCGACCCCGGCGTGTACCACACGCCAATCAGATTGTTGTAGACCTCCACCGCCTGGCAGCGCAGCAACGCCAGCCCCGCCCCCCCGCTGTTGCCAATGCTGTTTCCGTCGAATGGATCCGTGCTCCATCCCACCCACGCGTTGCTCACCCCGTACAACTGAATGCCGTCGCCCGCGTTCGTCCAAACCGCCCCCTCGTAATGCCCGACCCAGTTCGCCCGAATTTTCAACCCCTCGCACAAACTGTCCGGCACCCGCCACGAACTGCGCTCCACAAAAATGCCGTGCCCGCCATTCCCCGCCACCACGTTGTCCAACCCGCCCCGCTTGCCCACCACCACGTTCGAACTATTGACCACGTGAATCCCGTGCAATCCATTGCTCGCCCCGCCCAGAATCTCCGGCACATAGCCCACCCGGTTTTCCACGATCTCCGAATCCGGCACGTCGAACAACTCCATCCCGCTCTGTCCGCACCCCGAAATCCAGTTGCCCCAAATGTCCGCATGCGGCGAATGCTCCATCCGCAACCCATGGCCCCCATTTCGTTCGAAGCGGTTGGAAAGCACGATGCCAATTTGGGAATCCTTAACCTGCGTCCACGGGCTGTTGGTAATCACAATCGCATCCCCAATGGAAGCCGCCACCCGGTTGGCATCCAGCGCATTGCTGACGCCATTCCCCACGAAAATCCCGCTGTTGAATCCCCCCACCAGCACCGATTCCCCGTTCGTCGCCGCCCCCACCCAGTTTCCGCGCAACCCGTTCATTGAACCTTCGGCGCGGATGCCAACCCCGGAACCCCCCAGCACTTGGTTTCCCTCGGTCGCGGAAGGCATCTCGCTGCCAATCCGATTGTCGTCCCCGATCACCACGATGCCATCGCCCGAGAACGCCACCACCTCGCCATTGGTCATGAACCCAATCCGGTTTCGTTTCAGGATTCCCCGGTTTCCATCCAAGCGTATGCCATAGCGATTGCTGTACACCAGATTGTCCCGCAGCATGCAATCATTTCCCACCACCCGCAGCCCGCCAAAATTCGCCAGTTGGCAATAGCGGATCTCGTTCAAATCGCCCTCCACCGAAATACTGTAATTCGTCGTCTTCCCGTCTTCGATCACGCACTGTGAAATATAGTTGCTCGTTCCCCGCACGAACAACCGCTCTCTCACCGTGCACTGGCTCACCACGTTGTCGTCGCCCAGAATCTCCAGCTCCGACATCTCCACGCCCGCCACGTACAAATTCGTGCCAATCGCCACCCGCAGCGGCGCCCCCGTGTAGGTATTCACCCCGATATCCCCCGATCCCACCCGCAAGTACACAACCCCCTCGCTCGAATCGAACGTGTTCCCGCTCACCGTCGCCCCATGCGCCACCAGCCGCCCGCCCCGAAACACGTTGCCGCTGAAACTCGAACCCACCCCCAGCTCCAGCGCATCCACCCCCACGCCGAAATCGCATCCGGAAATAGCCAGCCCGTTTCCGTTCGCCAACACGTCGTCCGCCACCACGCAATTCGCCAGACTGCCGCCCCCGCCCCCCGCATCGAATTCCGCCCCCTCCAGCCGGATCGCACTTGCTCCGCCCCCGCGCGCAAAGCGTATGCCCATCGCCGCATTTGTCCCCAAACCATTCACCTGCACCGGCGCCCAGAACGTCGCATCCGCGCTCATGGCGTTGCTCGACACAATGGAAACCACGTGCGATTCCCCCGTCGCCGAATTCACCCCCGCGATCGCCCACGCCAAATCGTGAACCTCCACCACCTCGCTCTCGTTGGTATACGTTCGATCGTCCACCACCCACGTCGCCGCCCCCGCCTCCACCGCAACCGCGCACAACATGCCCGTCAGCCAACGCATTGCCCTCATCGGATCGGTCCTCCTGAAATACGTGCCCCAGCCTACCAAACCCGTTTATCCCCCTTCAAGATCAGCCTCACCCCGTTACGCAAAAAATGACGGATAAAATCCCAGCAGCGCCCCCAGCACCAGCTCCGTCCACACACGTTTCTTCCGCCCTCGTGACGGTTGCCGATAACACTCCTCCAGCACAAAAGGCAACCGCATCGGCAAGTAAAACAGCGCAAACACCCCGCCCAGCAGAATCGCCAACGCCACTTTCATACCCACCGTTTGGGAAGCCAAATCCCCCAGGTCGAACAACACCTGCCACCACACCGAATAGGCCACGCAGCTAAACGCCAGCAAAAGGAAATCCGCCAGCCGCTCTTTCCAATGCCCCGGCAACTCCCTCGAGACACTCGGTCCGCCCGTCGCAAAAAAGGCCAACAGGTCTTTGCCCACCAAAAACAAAACACCTCCTCCCGTCCAGTTGTCGTTCGCCCCTTTCCCCACCAACCCTAGGCAGTCCAACGCCGCCATCCCCACCAGAACCGTCACCACCATGTGCCCGATCACCACCACCGATCCCAGCCCCAGCATTTCCCCCTCCGGCTCAAACCCCTCTTCCAGATTCCTCCGCCGCAAAAACCGCACCTTCCAAAACGCCCCCACCGGTTCCAGCATAACCACCGCGCACAAAACCAGCCCCACTCCCCAGAGAGGCTCCGGACTCGCCAGCCCCTCCTTCATCGCCCTCGCCAGCGGCGGCGCCGCGAAAACCGCGAACAGGTAAAATCCAAGCGAAACTGCATGTCCCAAGATCCAACCCCAGATTCGTCCGCCCACGCTCATTTTTCCTTCCTAGCACAACCCGTTTCGGGTTCCAAGATTTCCTGTCCAAAAAAAATTACACACAACGAAGAAAAAACGTTATACTCCCCTTCCGTTGATTAGTTTTGTCTCAGGGAAATCAGGAATGCGGAACGGCTCTCCGCCTCACCCCAGTAAGGAAAATCCATGAAAACAAGTCTCGCCATCGGTTCCATGCTCTTGTCCTTCCTCTTGTCTCCATCCCTTCCTGTCGGGGCCCAATCGCCCACCATCGATGGTCAGCTCGACGCGGCCTTCTACGGCACACCCATCTCCGTGCAAAACACCCCGACCGCTTTCGGCAATGCCACCAACGGCCATACGCGCTTTGCCGTGCAGGGCTCTGAACTCGATGCCGCCTACGCCCGCGTCGCCGACGGCTATCTCTATCTCTTCATCGCCGGCAATCTCGAAACCTATGGACAAGGCTTCACCTGGTCCCCCGGCAACCAGAGCAAACTCGACCTCTTCTTCGACACCATCCCCGGCGGCCAAGGTGGCCAAGGCGGTGGCCTGCGTGGCGACAACGTGGATGTGGACAGCGGCGCCCTCGCCGCCATGGGCCACGTCGATTCCACCAACGACGGCCTGAAATTTGATTCCGGCTTCGACGCCGACTTCTACATCACGTTCTACAACTACACGCAGGTCGTCCCATACTTCGACCCCCCTCAGGTCGAAGCCTGGCGGGGCAAGCTCTACTACGCCACCCTTCCCACGGAGGGCAATGGCACCTCCCAAACCCTCGGCACCGCCCAGGACTCCTCCCATAGCGCCTTTACCCCCACCTTCACCTTCACCAATGGCGTTATGCTCGGCTTCAACAACAGCAACACGGGCGGCGTCTATGGAAGCAGCGATCCCAATGCGGCCGACACCTCCCTCGCCGCCGCCGTCACCACCGGCCTTGAGCTGGCCATCCCCATCCACTTCCTGTCGGCTCCCGACGGTTCCATCAACGAAAACATCCGCATCATCGCATTTGTGAACGACATCAACCACCGCTTCATGTCCAACCAAGTCCTCGGCCCCATGGGTCAAACCTCCGGCGGCTATGGCAATTTGGGCGACCCCCGCCTCTTCAATTTCTCCGAATCCTACAGCCCCGGCGACCAGTTCTTCACCTGCTCCAATCCCTACCCGTCCGC
>CAYNHA010000095.1:0-11896 GCA_964397035.1 uncultured Verrucomicrobiota bacterium | reverse complement strand
CCCACCTGCCCGCCGGGCCCGAGAATCTGCACCCGCTCGCCAATGTAGGTCACCGCCGGAATCCCCAGCACCTGCGCGGAGTCCGATCCGCGGTACGGGCTCGATTGCGCCATCACCCCCACCCCCACGCCGATCAACCCCTTGCGTCCAAAGATTTTCTTCAGCTCCACATCCACGGAAACGCTTTCACCTTCGCCCACCGGGAAGGCGGCGCCCGAAAACTGCGGAGCACCCTTCGCCCAATAGCGCTGCGAAAATCCGAGCGGTTCGCGCGGAATGCCCATGAAATTGGGATCCAGCTCGCCATTGCCGTTCTCGTCGTGAAAGACCACCACCGCATAGGTGCCCGCGGCCAGCCCTTCAAAACGAATCGGCTCCTTTTCACCCGCCGAAATTGGCTTCCGCTGAAGAGGCTCCCGCAGGTCGCCAAAGGCATCGGCGGAGTTGTAGAGCAACGCCACGACGGTCCCCGTGCCGGGAGGATTTTCCACCGTCACGGCAACCTCCGCAGCGCGGGAAACACTCCACAGGCTCCATCCCGCGACCAAAACGAAAACGGCGGCCTTTTTCACGTTTCCCGTCCTATTCATCCGCAGGAGCAAACCGCTTCCGCAGCGACGCCGCCAGGCTTTCGGACAAACTGTACATGGCGGGCACCAGCACCAAGGTCAGCACGGTCGCCACAGTCAGACCAAACAGGACCGCCACGGCCATCGGCGCCCACCACGCGCTGGATTCCGCACCCGCAATGATCTTGGGCGGCCACTGGTGGACTTCCAAGCTGTAGCCAATCGCCATCGGCAGCAGCCCCAGCACCGTCGTCGAAGCTGTCAGCAGCACCGGACGCAGGCGCAACCGCCCCGCCGACACCACCGCCTCGATGGCGCTCAAGCCTTCCTCCCGCCGTTGCCGGATGCAATCGATCAGCACAATGGCGTTGTTCACCACGATGCCCGCCAGGCTGATCACGCCCACCCCGGTCATGATCACGCCGAAACGCATGTGGCACAGGAGCAAGCCCCACATCACGCCGATCATCGACAGGATCACCGAGAAGAAAATAATCAGCGGCAGGAGGATGGAATTGAACTGGATGACCAGAATGACCAGGATCAACCCGGACGCCACACCAAACGCCTTCATCAGGAAAATCCCTGAATCGCGCATTTCCTCCGTGTCGCCGGTGTACTCCACGGTATACCCTTGCGGCAGCGGAACCGATTTCATCCGTTCCTTCACGTCTTTCAGGATCATGTCCACGCCACGTTCCTGGTTGTTGCCCGTGATCGTCACCACGCGTTTCTGCTGCTTGCGCTGAATCGCCCCACGGCCGCCCGTATAATCCAGGCGCCCCAGCGAGGACAGCGGAACCGGTGCGCCCCCCTGCACCGGAATAAAGATCTGGTCCAGCAGGTTCATCGTGTTGCGCTGGTTTTCAGGCAGGCGCAACGTGATGTCGTATTCATCCTCGTCCGCCCGGAATTGGCTTCCCTCGATGCCATAGATGGCCATGCGGAGGAATTGGCCGATCTCCTGCGTGCCCAGTCCCAGCAGCGCCGCGCGGTGGCGGTCCACATGAAACTGGATTTCCGGAAGGGCTTTCTCCAGATCGCTCTGCAAATCCACCAGACCCGGCACCGTTTCGATCGCGCGCGTGATGTCGGACGTGAGTTGCTCCAGCATTTCAAAGTCGTCGCCCGAAATCTCAATGGCCACCGGCGCACCGGTGGGCGGGCCCTCCTCCGCCTTCTCCACCTTCACTTCCGCACCCGGAATGACCCCCACCTCGTCACGGATCACGTCGATCAGGGCCAGCGAATTGGTCTTCCGGTCCGCCGCATCCACGAACTCCACATGGATGCTGCCTTCGTGGGTGGCGCTCGATCCACCGCCCATCGACATCTGGCTTTCCCCTCCCACCGTCGTCAGGAAGAACTTGATGTCGGGATGATGCACCAGGTTCTTTTCAATGCCCTGCAGCACCACGTCCGTCCGCTCGATGCTCGTGCCTTGCGGGAACTTCACCGAAACCGTCGCATTGCGCGGATCCACGTCGGGAAACAGTTCCACGCCATTCCCAAACCGGGCATATACCTGGATGCTCAGAATGAGGAAGGCAAACCCCAGCAACAAGACCGGCACCCGGTGCTTCAGTGCCGCACGGAGAAATCGCTCATATCCGGCCACGAACCAATGGGTGGTCTCGTGGGCCTCCTTCGGGCGCGCCTGGATCAGGAACGAACAAATAGCGGGATTAATCACCATCGCCACAAACAGCGAGGCCAGCAGCACCACGATCAGCGTTCGCGGCAAGAAGCCCATGAACTGTCCCATGATGTCCGGCCAGAACAGCAACGGCCAAAACGCCACCAGAGTCGTCAGCGTGGAGGTAATCACCGGCCAGGCCACCTCGCTCGCGCCCTGCCGCGCGTCCTCGTGGCGGGACAATCCCAGCGTCCGCAACCGGTAGGTGTTTTCCACAATCACGATGGCGTTGTCCACCAGCATGCCCACGGCCAGCACGAGACTGAACAGCACGATCATGTTCAAAGAAGTCCCCTGCACCCCCATGATGGTGAACGCCACCAGCATCGACAACGGAATGGCCAGCCCCACGAACAGGGCGTTTCGCATCCCCATGAACACCAGCAGAATCACCACCACCAGAAGGAACCCCGAGACAACGTTATTCTCCAGCTCCTCGATCATGGACTTGATGTAATCCGATTCATCCATCACTTCGGTCAGCTTCACATCGGGCGGCAGGCGGTTCTCCGCCAGGATCTGCTTCACCTTGCGGATCAACGCCACCGAGTTTTCCCCCGCCCTCTTCTTCAGGCTCACCGAAACGCACGTCTCGCCATTCAGGCGGGAAATGGACGACACATCCTTGAACGTGTCCGTCACCGAAGCAATGTCCGTCAGGTAGATGGGGCGTCCCTCCCGCTCTGCCAGCAGGATCTCCCGCAGCTCCGTCACCATCTGGAATTCACCGGGAATGCGCACCTGGAACTTGTCGCCCGCCATCTCGATGTTGCCCGCCGAAACCGTGACGTTCTCCTCGGAAATGCGCTTCATGACCTGGCCCAGCGGAATGCGGTAGGCAATCATGCGGGGCAAATCAATCTCCACCCGGATCTCCCGTTCCCTCACCCCCGCCAAATCCACGCGGTGGATGCCCGACAGTTCCTCCAGCCGATCCTGGAGGTCTTCGGCCAGATTCTTCAGCCGCTCCGGATCGGTCGCCCCGGACAGCGTGAAAATATAGACAGGAAAGTCCGAGCTGAAATTGAAGGCATCCACCACCGGCTCATCCAGGTCCGGCGGCAGGTCGGGCTTGGCCAAGTCGACCTTGTCCTTCACCCGCTGCTTGGCCTGCTCGATGTCTTCGCCCGCCAGAAATTCAATGACGATGCTGCTGACGTTTTCCGAGGAGGTGGAGCGGATCTCCTTGATGTCCTCCACGTTGTTCAGTTGCTTCTCCAACTGAATCGTGACGAGCTTCTCCATTTCCTCTGGAGCGGTCCCCTCGTAGTAGGCGGTCACGAACACATACGGGATGGTGATGTCGGGCGAACCCTCGCGGGGCAGGGTCATATAGCTCACCGCGCCGGCAATCACCAGCACGACGACAAACACCAGCACCGCCACGCGGAACTTGATGGCATAGTTGGAAAGAATCATGGGAAGGAGTTCCTTGTCGCCTATTGTTCAATCGCCGCCGGTTCCGTTTCCGGTGCCGGCTGGACCTGTTCCGCCCCCCCGACCGAAACCGCCATTCCGTCCTGCAGCCCGCGATGCCCCTCCACCACGATCTGGTCACCCGCCTCCACGCCCGATTCCAGCACCGCTTCGTGCCCCATCAGCGCGGCAATCTGAACGCGCTTGCGGATGGCGTGGCCGTTCTCCACCGCAAAGAGATAGTGCTCGCCCTTGCGCGGCACGATCGCGGCCAGCGGAACCACCACCGCCCCTTCGCGCTCCCGGCGCACCAGCGACACCTGCGCAATCATGCCGGCCTTCAGCGCGCCATCCAAGTTCTCAACCTTCAGTTCCACCGGGAACGAATTGCTTTCCCTCTCGGCTTGACTGGAAACAAAGGAAATCTCTCCAGAAAACTCACGCCCCGGCAACACGGCCAAGGTGAACTTCTTCTGCTGACCCAACTGCAAAGAGCCAATGTCCTGCTCCGGAACATCGAAGGTCAGTTTAACATGGTCCAGCCGGATCACGCGCAGCACCGCCTGCCCCTCGTTGGCATAGTCGCCCACTTCCACCAGCCGGGCGACAAGGATGCCCGCGAACGGACTGCGCACCTCGCATTGCGAAAGCATGACTTCCGCTTCGTTCAGCGCGATCCGGGCCGATTCCTGCCGCCGCTGGATACTTTCGAACTCGCTGCCCGACACCGCGCCAGTCTTTTCCAGCTCCTTCCAGCGCTTGAGATCCCGGGACGCATCCCGCTCCTCGATCTCGGCTCGCTGGCGGGCCGCCTCCCACAGGCGTCCATCCAACCGCAGCAAGACCTGGCCCGCCTCCACGGCCTGCCCCTTGTCCGCCACGACCTCAATCACGCGCCCAGCCCTCTCGGCTGCCAAATTCGCCTCTTGCAAAGGCTCCACCCGCGCGGGAAGCAACAGCGCATCTTCCACCGTGCGCCGCTCAATCGTAATCGTCCGGACCGCCACCGGCTTCTCGGGCTCCACCACCTTCTTTTCTTCCGGCTTCTTCAGCAACGGCATCGCAAAAATCAACGCCACGACAATCGCCAAGGCTCCCCAAACCAGGAAAGAGCCCTTTTTCTTCCTCATACCGCTCGATACACTCATGGTCTTTCTCCTATTTCAAATTTCTCTCCGCAAGCCTGCTGCAAGCGGGCCTGGGCATTCATGTGGTCGTGCAACGCCTGCAACCAGGTCAGCCGAGCCACGCTCAGCGACAAATTGGCATCCGTGAAATCCAAATAGGTGGCCAATCCGTTCTCGTACCGTGTCCGGGCGATTTCCAGCCCCTTCTCGGCCAGCGCCACCGTGTCGCGGCTGGCCGCCACCGTCTCCGCCGCCTGCTCCAGTTCCAGATGATGCGCCTGAATCTCCAACGCCACCTGTCGCTCCGAATCCGCCAGCGTCTCATGCGCCTTCTCCAATTCCAGCCTCTTTTCGCGGATCCGGCTCCGGCGAAGCGCCCCGTCGAAAATGTCCCACTCTGCCGTCACTCCCGCGCTCCAACCCCACTCCCAGGATCGATCCGCCGAACCACTCTCCGGATTCGCACCGTCGTATCCCGCAAATGCCCGGACCTGCGGCAGAAAACCACCTTGTTCGGCGCGGATATCCGCTTCCCACATGCCAAGGAAGCGACGTTGTTCAATCAACTCGGGACGCTGCTCCAGGCCCAGCGCCTGCCATTCCTCCAGCGAGCGCTCCGACTTCACAAACCCCAATTCACCCGCCAAATCGAAGAAGATCGGATCCAGTTGAACCAGGCTCCGGAACTTCGCCCTCGCCAAATCCGCTTGCTTGCGCGCCCGGATCAGCACCGGCTGGATATTGGCCAGCCGGACCCGTGCCGACAGCACGTCGAATTCGGAAGCCGTTTTTTGCCGGAAGCGGCTTTCCGCCTGCTCCAGCAAATCCTGCAGTTGCGCCGCCGAAGCTTCCTGCACCCGCACCTGCTCCTCTTCGAGCAAAATATCGTTGAATCCGGTCCGGATATCCCGCACCAACTCGTTTTCCACCTGCTGCACACGGGTCTGCGCCACCTCGCGGTACAACTGGGCGGCATCCAGCGCAGAGCGAACCGATCCGCCCGAATACAAAAGCTGGCTCACGGAAATCCCGGCCGCAAAGTTGTCCTCCTGGCCCATCTGAACCATCTCGCCGTCCACTTCGGCGGAAGCCGCCTCATCCAGGCGCGTGTATCCACCCGTCGCCTTCAACTGCGGCAAAATCTGGGCCCGCACCTGGCTGATGCGCATTCCCGCAATTTGCTCGTCCCGTAGCGCGTTCCGCGCCGAGGCCGCCTGCTTCAGCCCGATTCCGATGCACTCCTCCAGCGTGAACACCGGCTTCGCCGGAGACTCCTCCGCGGCAGCCGCGCATCCCGTCCACGCCATCCATCCGATGGCCACACTTCTTGCAATGGTTCTCTTCATGGTTCCAGCCGAGATCCTGAGGATCCGGCCCCTTTCTTCTCGTTTCGCCTTCATTTTCCTAAAAAGCCCGTGGATTTGCTCACATTTTCCTCTTCAAGTCCAGATCGTTCATTTCGCACCCATCTTCCACGATTTGTCCGTCGCGCGCTTGACTGCCCTTGCGATTCATGTTTCCGCCCTTGCGCAGTCCTCCTCCCGTGATTTATTCTCCCGCCGCAGATGGATGGCACCCCAACCCGTGCCTTCCCCTTGGAGAGTCCCATGGAAGAGCTTCTGATCCCGCTGGCGATTTTCATTTTCCTCGTCTTCCCCGTCTGGGCACTGGTGTTGCTGCACAAGCTCCGGAACCGGCAAGATCACCAATCGCTTCTCCTGAACAACCTCCTTTCCCGCATGGACCGCCTGGCGGCCCAGCAGAAATCCGAGAAATCCCCGGATGCTTCCCCCACCCCTCAATCTGCACCCGCCCCCGAAACCTACAAGCCCTACACTCCGCCTCCACGCCCCGCTCCCACTCCTGCCCCTGTCCCGATCGCCCCTCCGCCCCCGCCGCCTGCACCGGCGTACACCCCACCACCACCGCCTGCACCCGCCCCGGCCCCCGCTTTCGCCCAGAAAGAGGAAGAAATTCCCTCTGGCGAGCCCTCCCTCCAGGAAAAAACCACCCGCGCCCTCCGCCGCATTTGGAACTGGATCATCATCAACGAGGAATTCCAGCCCGCTGGCGTCTCGTGGGAATTCGCCGTCGCCACCACCTGGCTCCTGCGCCTCGCCGTCATCATCTTCGTCATCGGCATTGGCTTTTTCCTCAAATACTCCATCGACCACGGCTTCATCGGCCCGCACGCCCGCGTCCTGCTCAGCACCTTCACCGGCATCGCCATGGTCGCCATCGGCACACGCCTGCTCGGCAAGACCTACCACCTGCTCGGCCAGGGGCTCCTCGGCGGCGGCTTCGCCGTCCTCTACTTCAGTTGCTTCGCCTCCTACTCTTTCTATCACCTCGTTGGCACCCTGCCCGCCTTTGCCCTCATGGCTCTCGTCACCGCCTGCGCCGGCCTCTTCGCCGTGCGCTTCAATTCGCTCCTCGTCGCCGTCCTCGGCATCCTCGGCGGCTACTCCACCCCCCTCCTCCTCAGCACGGGCGAAAAAAACTTCGTCGGCCTCTTTGGCTATCTGCTCCTGCTCGGCATCGGTGTCCTCGGCATCTCCCGCCGCCGCCAGTGGCCACTCCTGAACTATCTGGCCATGCTGCTGACCTACGGCCTCGCCACCCTCGCCATGGCCTCCCACTACACTTCCGATGACTTTCTCGCCGTCATGCCCTTCCTCGTCGGCTTCTTCCTACTCTTCACCGCCGCCATGTTCCTCTACAACCTCGTCAGCGGCGAAAGAGCCACCCTCCTCGAAATCCTCGGCACCATGGCCAACGGCAGCGCCTTCTTCGCGTTGGGCCACGGCGCCATCTCCACCACCTACTCCGCCCGCGCCGTTGCCGTCCTCGCCCTCGCCCTCGCCGCGTTCTACATCGTCCTCGTCTACCGCTTCCTTTCCGCGCACCGCAAGGACCGCGGCCTTCTCATGGCCTTCTTCGCCCTCGCCGCCTTCTTCCTCGTCATGGTCCCTCCCCTGGCCATCTCCAAGGATTGGATCACCGTCAGTTGGTCGCTCCAGGGCCTCGTGATGCTCTGGCTCGCCGGCAAGCTCGACAGCCGCTTCCTGCGCAGCCTCTCCCTCGGCGCCTACGCCCTCGCCCTCGGCCGCCTGCTCTTCTACGACCTCAGCCGCCAATATGCCGGCGTTCTCCCGGCCGATCTGACCTGGAGCGCCTATCTCCCCGTCCTCGGCGCGCGTCTGCTCGCGATCGGCACTCCCATCGCCTCTCTCGGCGGCGCCTGGTTCCTGCTCAAGACGCCTCCCGCCCCCGCGCCCTCGATGAAGGTGGCCCCCGAAAACGATGTCGCCACCGAACCGGGCCGCCCCTCCGTCCTGACCCTCATCGCCACCCTTGCCATTGCCCTCCTCTTCCTGTGCGTCCACATCGAAATCCGCCGCACCTTCTCCTTCTTCTACGCCCCCCTCACCTATCCCGCCATGTCCATCGCATGGCTCTCCCTCGGCGCCTTCCTGCTCGCCCTCTTCCGCCGCAATTCCACCGACTCCCTCCGCTCCCTGCTGGGAATCCTCGGCGCACTCTTCGTGGCCAAACTCCTCTTCATCGACGCCTCCGTCTGGAATCCCAACCTCGACCGCCTCACGTATTCCTCCGATTGGAATCCCATTCTGGCCAGCATTCGCACCCTCGACTTCGGCCTGTGCATCGGCCTACTCTGCCTCTTCTTCGCGCGCCTGCGCGGCGAAGAAAGCTCCCGTTCCATCGCCATCTCCTCCGGTATCGGCGCCCTCTCCCTGCTGTTCCTCTTCCTCACCTTCGAGCTCAACACCGCCCTGCACCGCTTCCTTCCCGACATGCACGCAGGCGGCCTCACGCTCCTCTGGGCCCTCTACGCCCTCGCCCTCCTCCTCAGCGGACTCCACTGGACCGTGCGCGGACTCCGCTTCGCCGGCCTCGCCCTCTTCGTGGTCGTCATCGGCAAAGTCTTCTTCATTGATCTCGCCGGCCTCGAATCCATCTATCGCATCATCGCCTTCATCGTTCTGGGCATCGTCCTCTTCCTCGCCGCCCTCCTCTACCTCCGTCACCGCGCCCGCTTTCAGTCCCCCGACACTCCCGAAATAAAGTAACTACGAAATACGCGAATCACACGAAATATAAGCCAAAAAATGATCCGGAGTCCTCCCATGATGAATAAGTCCTTCTTCTCCCCCTCCCCTTTCGCGTCTTTCGCGTTTTTCGTAGTTTCACTCTTCTTCTCCCTCTTCTCCTCCCCTCTTCTCGCCGCCACTCCCTCCGACTTCGCCGCCACCCGCTCCATCCTCCCCACCGCCCCCCTCGCCGCGCCCCAGCTCGTCGAAGTCCGCCTCGACGCCCCGCTCTTCGCCTCCACCCGCCTCGGCTTCCCGGACCTGCGCCTGTTCAACGCCACCGACACCGAGCTCCCGCGCGCCATTGAGCCGTTGTACACCACGCAGGAACGCACGCTCCGTCACCCTGTCTCCGCCAAGGCCACCGAACTGCGCGAGCTTCCCGAGAACCGCATCGAAACCCGCCTCGAACTCGCCGCCAACGAGCCCGCCCCCAGCGGCCTTGAAATCCGCACCCCCCTGCGCGACTTCATCCGAACCGTCCGCGTCTCCGGCAGCGAAGACGGCCAGACCTGGCAGCTTCTCGCCGATGCCGAAATTTTTGACTACTCCCGCTACATGGACATCCGCCGAACCGAAATCCAACTCCCAAAAAACGCCTGCCGTTTCTTCGCCATCGAAATCGGCAATGCCTCCGAAGAGCGCGCCCAGCCGCTCATCCATCTCATCCAGCAAAACGGGCAAGACCAAAGCCGTGCCTTCAACATTCTCCAAACACCTTTCCGCATCGACGGCATTTCCTTCTGGAACGAGACCACCACCCTCGACCGGGACAAACCTCTTCTCCAGGAATGGCCCCACTCCGGCATGGCCGTAGAACAAGACTCCAAAGCTCAAACCACCCTCATTACCCTTCAAACCGCCTACGCCCCTCTATCGCGCATCGAACTCGAAACCCCGGCGCTCAATTTCCAACGCACCGCCGCCATCCAAGTCCCCGTTCCCGTCAACGGCTCCACCACCTGGCGCACATTGACCAGCGGACGATTCACGCGCCTCGATCTTCCGGGCCTCGCCACCAACGTCCTCTCCATCGACTTTCCCGAGCAGCGCGTCGAACAACTGCGCATCGTCATCGAAAACAATGATAACCCGCCCCTCGACATCGCCCACATCCGCACCCACGGCCCAGTCTACCGCTTGCTCTGGCTCGCCGAACCCGGCGCCGCCTATCGTCTCGCCTACGGCAATGACACCCTCGCAGAACCCACCTACGACCTCTACCCCATCCGCGCCGCCCTCGCCCAAAACCTTCCCTCCACCCTCTGGACCCTGGCCCCCGCCGCCCCCGTTTCCCTCACCCCAAAACCGTTCTCCTTCAGCGAATTCGTCTCCCGCCCCGCCGTCTTCGGCAGCCTCCTCGCCCTCGCCGCCCTCGCCCTCCTCGTCCTGCTCGCCAAAGCCCTCAAAAAAGCCGCTTAGGGCTGCTTGCCGGCAAAGACACCACCACCGCCTCCTCCTTGCGCTCCGTCTCAATCAACTAGTTATTATAATACATAGTTGATTTTCTCCCCGGCAAGTCGAGAGGCAGCGGGGAGTCTCTGCGTTGTCTTGGCCCGTGTTGCACCGGCCTTCGCACACGTTCAGGACTTGCGGGAAAGGAGCTGAGCCAACAGACGGGCAAAACGAGGATCCGAGCGGATCGGCTCGAAATCCTCGTCCTCTTCCATCCATTCCGCATCGTCGTAGCCAAGGGCCAACGCCTTTTCCAAGGCGGCAAAGGCTTCGTCTGCCTGCCCCGTCAGCGAAAGGCTGCACGCCAGATTGTACCAGGCAATGGGAGAATGCGGCTCCATGCTCACCATCTGGCGGTCCGCGCGCAATCCGTCCTGGTAGCGGCCCATTTCGGTATAGAGGCAACCCAAGGTCTCCACCACCGCGCCGTGCATGGGCAGACGGGCATGGACCCCTTCGAGGAATTTCACCTCCACGGACAAGGCATGCTCTTCGGCCGCCTCGAGGGCTTCAAGATCCTTCTCGGCGCTGTCATCCGGATCTGGACGGGACCGGCTCATTCCGCTTCCTAGACGCGGGCCTCGATGTGCACGTAGTCGGTGCGCGCAGGACCGTTGTAAAGCTGGCGCGGACGCATGATGCGCTGCTCGGGATCCTGCCGCATCTCCTGCCAGTGGGCAATCCAACCAGGCAGCCGCCCCAAAGCAAACAGCACCGTGAACATTTCCTTGGGAAAGCCCATGGCGCGGTAGATCAGGCCGGTGTAGAAATCCACGTTCGGATACAGGTTCCGCTCCTGGAAATAGGAATCCTTCAGCGCACGCTCTTCGAGGGCCATTGCAATATCCACCAGCGGATCGTGAATCCGCTTTTTGTTGAGGATGGCCATGCATAGCTGCTTGGCGATCTTGGCTCGCGGATCGTAGGACTTGTAGATGCGGTGCCCGAAACCCATCAGGCGGAACTTGTCGTTCTTGTCCTTGGCCTTGGCCACGATCTGGTCCGTGGTGAGCCCGTCGCGGGAAACGCTCTCCAGCATCTCGATCACGGCCTGGTTGGCACCGCCATGCAGCGGCCCCCACAGCGCGCAGATGCCCGCCGAAATGCATGCATACAGGTTGGCACCCGTGCTGCCCACCATGCGCACCGCCGTCGTGGAGGCGTTCAATTCGTGGTCGGCATGCAGGATGAGCAGCTTGTTCATCACGGCCACTTCGTAGTCATCGGCCTTGTAGAGCGACACCGGCGAAGAGAACATCATGTTGAGGAAGTTCTCGCAATAGCTGTACTTGTGGCTGGGATACACGAACGGCTCCCCGATGGACTTCTTGTAGGAGAAGGCCGCAATCGTGCGCAGCTTGGAAAGCAAGCGCGTGACGGTGATGTCGATTTCTTCCTTCTCGCTGTCCAGCCGCAGCTCGGGATAAAAGCTCGAAAGAGAAACCACCATCGCCGAAAGCACGGCCATCGGATTGGCGCCTTCCGGATAGTTGCCGAAGAAACTGCGCATGTCCTCGTGCA
>CAYNHA010000094.1:0-5216 GCA_964397035.1 uncultured Verrucomicrobiota bacterium | reverse complement strand
GGAATTGGCGGGCAACGATTCGGGGGCGCTGGATGCCTATGCGGCGATCATCCAGCTCTATCCGGAAAACGTGAATGCGAGGAACCGCGCGGCGATGGTGTTGGTCCGGCGGGGCCATGTGGGCCCGGCGCTGGAGCAATGTGGCGCCAGCCTGAAGATCAATCCGGCCCAGCCGGAAGTGCTGAACAACCTGGGGGCGGTGGCCATGCAGGAAGGCCAGCGCGAGGCGGCCCTCCGCTACTGGCGCCAGGCGTTGGAGTATGCTCCCAACGAGCCGCTGCTGCTGCGCAACATTGCGGCGGCGGAAGCGAAATAAGAGAATTTTGAACCACAGAGGGCCACAGAGGAACACAGAGGCAAGAAAGATTCTTCTGTTTGTTCCGGACCCCAGAATCCAATTCCCCACTCTGTGCTGCTCTGTGGCCCTCTGTGGTGAAAAATCCGGAATTCTTTTTCGTGTGTTTCGCGTGATTCGTAGTTGAAAAGGCTGTTGGATTTGGAGGGGATTTCAATATCCAATATCCAAGTAGGGAAGGTATCTCTGTGAGCCTCTGTGGTGATCAACCGTTGCGGAAGGGGAGGATGGCGTCGAGGGAGTCGGCGTCGGCGAGGATCATGAGAAGGCGGTCGATGCCGAGGGCGATGCCGCCGGAGGGGGGCATGTGGTGGAGGGAGGCGAGGAAGGATTCGTCGAGGGGATAGGGTTGGGCGCCGCGCTTGGCGCGTGCGGCATTGGCTTCCATGAAGCGGGCGCGCTGTTCGGCGGGGTCGGTCAACTCGGAGTAGGCGTTGGCGAGTTCGATGCCGGCAAGATAGAGTTCCCAGCGTTCGGCGCGGGTGGGATCGACGGGTTTGCGGCGAGCCAGGGCGGCGAGGGGGGCGGGGTAGTCGATGAGGACGACGGGGTGGTCGGGTGGGAGGGCGGGTTCAACGCGGGTGACGAGGTCGAGATCGAAGCGATCGGGGTCGAAGACACAGGCGGGGTCCCAGCCGGCATGCTGGATGAAGGCTTGGGAAACGGTGAACTTTTCCCAGAGTTCCTGGGCGAAAGAAACGGGTTTGTCCTGCCAGGGGAAGTCGGTGGAGCCGCGTAGTTCTTGGGCGAGGAAGGAGAGAAGGGCTTTGGTGTCGGCGAGGATTTCGAGATAGCCGGCGTTGGCGCGGTACCATTCGAGGAGGGAGAATTCGGGATGGTGCCAGCGGCCGTGTTCGCCGTGGCGTCCGCAGGGGCCGATCTGGAAAATCTTTTCATAGCCGGCGGCGAGCAGGCGCTTCATGTGCAGCTCGGGAGAGGTGCGCATCCAGCCGGTTCCGGCGGGGATGGCGTCGATGTTGTTTTCCGGCGCGTTGGCGGGGATGGCGACGGGGGTGTCGACTTCGAGAAAACCTCGATCGCGGAAAAAGCGACGGATGGCGTTGTTCAACCGGGCCCGCAGTTCCAAGACGCCGCGCAGGGAGCGTAGGGCGTCGGAATCGGCGGGTTTGGGGTGCATGACGCGTGAGGCGTCAGGCTTGCTTGACGCGCTCGACGTACTTGCCGCCGTTGCGGGTGTCGATGCGGATGAAGTCGCCGCGGTTGATGAAGATGGGGACGCCGACCTCGAAGCCGGTGTCGATCTTGGCTGGCTTGAGGACGTTGGTGGCGGTGTTGCCGCGGGCGCCGGGTTCGGTATCGGTGATTTCCTTGATGACAAAGGCGGGCAGGGTGACGGTCATGGCGCGGCCGTTGAAGAAGAGGACTTCGCACTCGAGGTCGGGGATGAGGAAAAAGCGCTGTTCGCCGAGGACGTCCTTGTGTAGTTCGACCTGCTCGTAGGTCTTGTTGTCCATGAAGACGTACTTGTCGCCTTCCTGGTAGGAGTAGGCGAGGGTTTTGGACTCGATGTTGGGCTGGTCGATCTTGTCGACGGCGCGGAAGGTTTTCTCCATCGTGGTGCCCAGAAGCATGTTTTTGATGCGGCACTTGTACATGGCTTGGCCCTTGCCGGGCTTGCAAAATTCGAATTCGGTGACTTCGTAGGGGATGCCTTCGAGTTCGATTTTGAGGCCCTTGCGTAGATCTGCTGCGGTGAATGCCATGATGAACCAACCTTCTGTTTTCTGTGAAAAAGTCGCGCAGGTTTACGCGAAAGAGGGAGTTTTGCCAAGAAAAAAAAGAACTGCGTTCCGAAAAGGCGAGCTATCACTTATAATTATAAGTGATAGTCGGTGTGAAGGACGAGGGAGGAGGATTCCGCTCTTTCCTCGGAAGGGGGGGAGGCGGTAGCATGGGAAGCCAATGAAGAAGGTTTCCCACATGGCGTATTACATCACGGCCCACGGGTATGGGCACGGGGTGCGTTCGAGCGATTTGCTGGGGGTGTTGCTGGCGAGGAATCCGGGGCTGCGGGTCACGGTGACGACGGATTTGCCGGAGGAATTTCTCCGGAACCGGTTGCCGTTTCCCAAGGAGCGGCTGCGAGTGCGTCCGGGTGCGTTTGATGTGGGGATGGTGCAGAAGGATTCCATCCGCGTGGATGTGGAGGCGACGCTGGAGCGGGCGTTGCTATTGGTGAAGAATCGGGCCGGGTGGGTGATGCAAGAGGCGGAGTTCCTGCGCGGGGAGGGGGCGGGGCTGGTGGTGGCGGATATTCCGTCGATTCCGCTGGAGGCGGCTTCCGCGGCGGGAATTCCGGGGGTGGCCATGGGCAATTTTTCATGGGATTGGATCTATGCGCCGTTTGTGGAGCGCGATTCCCGCTGGAAGCAGGTGATCGGGTTGTTCGAGGAGGGATACCGGAAGGCGCGGGTTTTGCTGAAGTTGCCGTTTTCGCCGGACATGTCCGTTTTCGAAAAACAGGTGGAGATTCCGCTGCTGGCGAAGGCGGGGCGGGCGAGGAGGGAAGAACTCGCGTTGCTGACCGGGGCGGATGCGGGCAAGCGGTGGGTGCTGCTGTCGTTCACCACGCTGGACTGGGACGAGGCGGCGTTGCGCGAGGTGGAGGCGCTGGGGGATCATGAATTTTTCACGGTGAAGCCGCTGGCGTGGGCGGGGCGGAAAAACATCCACGCGGTGGACCGGATGAACATGGGGTTTTCGGACGTGCTGGCGAGCGTGGATGCGGTGGTGACCAAGCCGGGATATGGAATCCTGTGCGACTGCGTGGCCAACCGGAAACCCATCGTGTATGCGGAACGGGAGGATTTCATCGAATATCCGCTGCTGGAACGGGAGCTGAAAAGATTTCTGAAGAACGTACACCTCCCGGCTGTGGATCTGTATGCGGGCCGGATGGGGCCGGCGCTGGCGGCGGTGGAGACAGCTCCGGTGCCCCGGGAGCGGTTGGCGGACGGCGGCGCGGAGAAGGCGGCGGATTTGCTGGTGGGGTGGCTGTGAGCGCGCCCAACAACATTCGCGTGCTATCGGTGATTCCGCCGATGACGCAGTTGAACACGCCCTATCCGGCGACGGCGTGCTTGACGGGTTTTCTTCGGTCGCAGGGTGTGGAGGCGGTTCAGGAGGATTTGGCACTGGGGTTGGTGCTGCGGCTGTTTTCGCGCGAGGGGCTGGACGGGGTCCGGAAGTGCGTTGGGGCGGAGCGGACGGAGTCCGTCCTGAATTTCATGGAGCACTTCGAGCGGTACCGGGAAACGGTGGAGGCGGCGGTGGGTTTCCTGCAGGGGAGGGATCCCACGCTGGCGCATCGCATTTCCACGCGGACTTTTCTGCCGGAGGGGCCGCGGTTTTCATCGCTGGAGGCGTTTGTGGCGGAGGAGGGGGAGGATCCGCTGGCGTGGGCGTTCGGGGCGCTGGGGACGCAGGACCGGGCCAAGCATCTGGCCACGTTGTACCTGAACGACGTGGCGGATGTGATTCGCGATGCGGTGGATCCTCGCTTCGAGTTTGCACGCTATGCGGAATCGCTGGCCCGCAGTGCGGCAAGCTTCGACCCCTTGGCGGCGGCCTTGGCGGCGCGGCCGACGCGGGTGGAGGAGGTGTTGCGGGACCTGGTCCGGGAGGCGGTGGCGCGGCACCGGCCGGACATGGTGCTGGTGACGGCGCCGTTTCCGGGATGCGTGCATGGGGCGTTCCGCGTGGCACAGGCGGTCAAGGAGCTGGATCCGCGCATTGCGACGGTGCTGGGAGGGGGCTACGTGAATACGGAGCTGCGGGAGCTGTCCGAGCCGCGCGTATTTGATTTCTTCGATTATGTGACGCTGGACGACGGGGAGCGTCCGGTGCTCTCGCTGGTGGAGCACCTGCGCGGGGAGCGTTCGCGGGACGATTTGACGAGGACGTTTTTGCTGAAGCGGGGGAAGGTGGTGTTCGTGGCGGGCCAGGAGCCCGACGTTCCGTTTGCGGAGACGGGTACACCCACGTGGGACGGGCTTCCGCTGGACCGGTATCTCTCGGTGCTGGACCTGCTGAACCCGATGCACCGGCTGTGGTCGGACGGACACTGGAACAAGTTGACGGTGGCGCACGGGTGCTATTGGCGGAAGTGCAGTTTCTGCGACACGGGGCTGGATTACATTGCGCGGCACGAGTGCCTGTCGGCTGCAAGACTGGCGGATCGCATCGAGACGGTGATGGAGGAAACGGGAGAGAGTGGATTCCATTTCACGGACGAGGCGGCGCCGCCCGCGGCCCTGAAGGCGCTGGCGTGCGAATTGAAGCGGCGCAAGGTGGCGATTTCGTGGTGGGGGAACATTCGTTTCGAGAAAGCCTTTACGCCGGACTTGTGCAGGCAACTGGCCGGGAGCGGATGCGTGGCGGTTTCGGGTGGGCTGGAGGTGGCGTCGGAACGGTTGCTGAAGCGGATGAACAAGGGCGTCACGATCGAGCAGGTGGCGCGGGTGACAAAATCCTTCAGCGAGGCGGGCATTCTGGTGCATGCGTATTTGATGTACGGGTTCCCGACGCAGACGGTCCAGGAGACGGTGGATTCGCTGGAAATGGTGCGCCAACTGTTCGAGGCCGGTTGCATCCAATCGGGATTCTTCCACCGGTTTGCCTGCACGGTGCATTCGCCGGTGGGGAAGAATCCGGGGGCGTTTGGAATCGAGCTGCTGCCGTTGCCTCCCTCCCCGTTTGCCCGGAACGAAGTGGGCTTTGTGGATCCGGCGGGCGTGGATCACGAGGCGCTGGGGAGGGGGCTCTCCAAGGCCCTCTACAACTACATGCACGGCGTGGGGCTGGAGGCGGATGTGCGCAGTTGGTTCGAGGGGCGCGTGCC
>CAYNHA010000093.1:0-19247 GCA_964397035.1 uncultured Verrucomicrobiota bacterium | reverse complement strand
GGGCGTGGTGGCCCACGCGGTGGTCCGCCGCATGGAGCTGAAGGCCGACGGGTTTGCCTTGCGCCACGCGGGCGGGGCGGAGGTGCTACGGGCCTGCCTGAAAAACGAATTTGACCATGTTCCTTTCGCCGTGGACGCTTCTGGGTGGCAGGTCCTGTTGCTTCACCGCATGCCGACGGCGGCGCAGCGCCTGAAGCAGGCGGAGGCGGGGGAGAAGGCTTGTTGAGAATATGGTGACGTTGATTGACAGGGTGGCGGACGGGAAAACGTGGGAACTGACCTTCGACCTCGGGGAGTTTTCGCAACAGGGGCGTCGCATGATCGTGGCGGGGTCGTTCAATGGCTGGGCGACCCGTGTGCGCCGGGTCCGGAGCGGTTTCGTGGCTGCCGGGCGGAAGGACAACTTCGTGAAGCTGGTACTTCCCGCCGGGGATTACGAATACAAGTACTACGACTTGGCAAAGGGGGAATGGATGGAGGTGGATCGCCATCCGGAGCTATACCGCGGATTCTACTGGGACTATGTGATCAATCCCTTCGGGACGCTGAATTGCGTGGTGCATGTTCCGCCCGGCGGTGCGGCCGGCGGGAATTTTCCACCGGTGGAAAATCAGGTTCCCTGACCGGTTTTTCCGTCCACCATGGCTGCGAGTTCGTCGACGAGACCCCGCAGGGCCCGGGCCTGGCTGGAGAGTTCTTCCGAGGCGCTGGCGCTTTCTTCGGCATTGGCGGCGTTTTGCTGCACCACCTTGTCCATTTCGGCCACGCCAATGTTGACTTGTTCGATTCCCTGGGCCTGTTCCTTCGAAGCGGCGGCAATTTCGCTTACCAGCGAGGCGACCTTGCCGGAAGTGTCCTGGATGCCGGAAAAGGTTCGCTTGAGGTTTTCGGCCAGGGCCACGCTGCCGTCGGCGTTTTGATGGGAGGTTTCGATCAGTTCCGTGGTGTTCCGCGCGGCGTCGGCCGCCCGGCGGGCCAGATTGCGCACTTCTTCGGCGACGACGGCGAATCCTTTCCCGGCCTCGCCCGCCCGGGCCGCCTCCACCGCCGCATTCAGGGCCAGCAGATTGGTTTGGAAGGCGATTTCATCGATGGTTTTGATGATCTTGGCGGTCTCGCCGGCCGACTGCTTGATCTTCGCGATGGCCCCGGACACCTCTTCTACCGCCTTGGCGCCTTCCTGCACGGCTTGGCGGGTTTCGCCCATCAGGGAATCGGCCTTGTTGGCGCTGTCCGCGTTCTGGTGCGTCATGGAGGACATTTCCTGCAAGGCGGCGCTGCTTTCCTCGAGGCTGGCGGCCTGCCTGGTGGCCCCTTCCGCCAACTGCTGGCTGGCATGGGCGACTTCTTCGGATGCGGCCGTCACCTGCCCGGCTCCGCCGCCCAGGCCGGACACCAGTCGTTTCAGCGTGGCATTGACGTTTCCTGAAATGCGAAGCGAAACCAAGGTCAGCAAAGCCGAGACCAAAAGGACTCCCAGCAGAGAAACCGTTCGGATGCGGGTGGTTTCCTGAGCCAGGCGCCCTTCGTTTTCGCGGGCCTGGCGACTGTCTTCCTCGACGCGCAAATCCAGCCAGTTGCGCATCCGGAGAACCGGATTGCCGTCCTTGGCCATCCACTCGGCCGCCCCGTAGGAATTCATGCTCTCGATCTGCCGGACGCCTTCGCGAACAAAGGCCAGCAACTCGTCCTGTTGCGTGGCATCGAGGCCCACGTCCAAGCCGGCAAATGAATCCAGGTTTTCGTGAATGCGGCCGAGTTCGGCTGCCGGGTTTTCGCCGAGCATGACCTGCACGATGGCCTTCTGGTAGTTTTCCAGAATGCTTTGGAAATAGACGTTGGCATGGAAAAGCGAGGCCAGGGCCCGATATTGGATCCCCCCCCGGTCGAGCGCCCGGGTCAGGCGGCCGGCCTGCCAAAAACCCAGAACCGCGACCAGCAACAGGCCGGTCAACGCCAGCCCTGTCAGGCTCCAAAGACGTCCGCGAAGAGTCAGATTCATGATGTGGGTCTCCTTGGCCTTTACCGCGGTCAATCCTACATCATTCAACGCCAAGTCCGCAAATTCTAACGTGCAGCCGAAATGAGCGGGGGGTGAAATTGCACTTGGCGGGGAAGCCGGCGGGCTGTTAGATTGCCACCGCCATGGAAAACAAATTTTTTGATCGAATGGGCGCAGCATCCGCGGGTTGGCTGGTTTGGACTGTGGCTTTTCTGGCCCTGGCCACGGCAACGGGAGCGCAACGGCCGGTCGTGGCGCCGAAGGCCACCGCCCCGATGGTTTCGTCCGCCTCGCTTTCGGGCCTGATCGATGTTCAGGCGGACGACCTTTCCTACGATGCCTCCCGCCGCCTGGTGATTGCCCGGGGAAACGTGAAGGTGACGCGCGGAACGGATTCGGTTTCGGCGGATTACGCGGAAGTGGACACGGCCGCCGAGCAGGTTTCGGCGCGCGGCAACATCCTGATCTCCTACATGGGCAACACGTGGAAGGGGAACGAGGCCACATACAATTTCCGGACGGGACAGGGCGATTTCGGTTCTTTCGGGCTTCACGCGCCTCCGTACTATCTTTCCGCCACCGGCTCGCGCCGTCTTTCGCCGGACATGATGGAGCTGGAGGGGGTTTCGATGACCACGTGCGATCCGGAGCATCAGGAATACTCCATCCGCGCCAGTTCGGCCACCCTCGAAGACAACAAGATTCTGCGCGCAAAGAACGTGCGGTTCCATCTGGGGCCCGTGCCCTTCTTCTGGTTCCCCTATGTGCGGGCCAACGTGGATGCGTTTGCCAACTTTGAAGTTACGCCGGGCGCAAGTTCCGACATGGGGGTTTTCCTGCTGACGGCCTACAACATGCCGATCAGCGATGTGTTCACGACGCACACGCATTTCGACCTCCGGGAAAAGCGCGGCGTGGGCGTGGGAGAGGACCTGTCGTGGAAGGATCCGGAAGGCAGCGAGTACGAGGGCAAGCTGCGTCTTTATTACGCGGCCGACCAGAATCCCTGGCACGACGATGCTCAGAAGCTGGAGCGGGAGGCGCTCATCGACAACGACCGCTACTGGGTCCACCTGGAGGATCGCCACAACCTGACGGACCGGGACTACGTGATCTCGAAGCTGAACTACGTGAGCGATCCGTGGATGCTGACCGATTTCTTCGACGATGAATACCAGAGCAGCGTCCAGCCGGAAAACCGCGTGACCCTTTCCCATCGCGGCGACCTCTATACGGCGGGTCTCGGCCTCAACATGCGGTTCAACGATTTCTATGAGAACGTGAACCGCCTTCCCGAGGTGTTTTTCAATGTCAACCGCCAGCAGATCCTGGACACGCCCTTCTACTACGAGAGCGAGAACACGCTGAGCTATTTGGACCACCTTTTTCCCAAGGACAGCGGCCAGACGCACTATGACGCCTTCCGGCTCGATTCCGCCCACATGGTGTACTGGCCCACGCGGCAGTTCGGCTTCCTGAGCCTGATTCCGCGCGCGGGCTACCGCGGCACGTACTACTCGAAGACGATGGAGACGAGCTGGGTCACCAACGTGGTGCCCGTCACGAACGAGCTGGGCGTGGTGGTGGGCACCAGCAACGTGGTCGAGGAACTGGTGCGCGAGGATTCCGCCGCCTGGCGCAACCTGCCCGAGCTGGGTATGGAAACCTCCTTCAAGGCGTTTGGCGACCTGTATCATGGCGCCACGGGCATCGAAGAGGACCAGGATTTGCGGCACATCGCGGAGCCCTACGCCGATTACACCCTGCGCCTCGAACCCAACGTGCTGCCCGAGGATCTGTGGCAGTTCGATTCGATCGACCAGCTCGACAAGCGAAACGACGTGACGCTGGGGCTGCGCAATTACCTGCAAACCAAGCGGAACAACTCTCCGCACGACCTGGTGTTCGTGGATGTCTTCACCACGCTGCTGCTGGATCCGGACGAGGAGAAGGACGAGGAAACGCTGGGCGACGTGGGCTTCAAGAGCGAACTGCGGCCGCTTTCGTGGTTTTCGTGGGATTTCGACGGAGCCTACGACACGCAGGAGAGCAACATCCGCACATTCAACACGCAGGCGGAAATCAAGAATCCGGACATCTTCACCTTCGGGGTCGATTACCGCTATGCGCGCGATGCCCGCGACAAGGTGGCGGGCGACCTGACACTGCTTCCCGAGCAGAAGTGGTCCTTCCGCACGTATGCGCGCATGGACATCGAGGAATCCTTCGTGGAGGAGCACTCCTACTACGTCATTCACCGTACGCGGTGCCTGGGAATCGGATTGGGCCTGCGCATCCGTCCGGAGGAAGCCGCCGACGAAAAGGACAACTACACGGTTTGGTTCCGCATCTGGCCGCTGGCGTTTCCGGGATTTTCCAGTTCCCTGGGAGGCTGAAGTCTTCCGATGAGCAAGGGACACCTGGTCACCGGAGGGGCGGGCTTCATCGGCTCCAACCTGGTCCGCCGCCTGGCGGGACTCGGCGAGCGAGTCCGCGTGTTCGACAACCTGTCTTCGGGGCATTTGGACAATCTCCGGGGGCTGGAGTCGGCGGTGGAGTTCGTGCAGGGGGATCTTCGCGATTCCGCTGCCGTGCGAGAGGCCGTGCGGGGCATGAGCTATGTGTTCCACGCCGGCGCGCTGGCCTCCGTGCAGGCTTCCGTGGAGGATCCGGCGACGACGCATGAAGTGAACCTGACGGGCACGCTGAACGTGCTGCGGGCCGCGCGCGACGCGGGGGTGGAGCGCGTGGTCTTTTCTTCGTCGGCCTCGGTCTACGGCGACAGCCCCGAGATGCCCAAGCGCGAGGACATGCGTCCGGCGCCCCTGACGGGATACGCCCTTTCCAAGCTGGCCTCGGAACACTACGGACAGATTTTCCACGGGCTGTACGGCCTGAACTTTTTTGCCCTGCGCTATTTCAATGTGTTCGGCCCGCGCCAGGATCCATCCTCGCACTATGCGGCGGTGGTTCCGCTGTTCATCCGCGCGTATGCCGCCGGTCGCCAGCCGACCATCTATGGCGATGGCGGGCAGACGCGTGACTTCACCTACGTGGAGGATATCGTGTCGGCGAACATGATGTGCCTTTCCGCCCCGGCCGAAGCGGCGGGCGGTGCCTACAACGTGGCGTATGGCGACCGCGTTTCCGTGAGGGAGCTGGCGGCGCAGATCGCCGCGTTGGCCGGCCAGCCCTTTGCGCCCGTTTTCGCCCCCGCGAGGGCGGGCGACATTCGCGAATCGCAGGCCGATTCCTCGCGGGCCCGCCGCGTGCTGGGATGGAATCCGGAGCACACCTTTGCCTCGGGGCTCCGGTCCACCTACGACTGGTTTGCCTCCCGCGTCCGCTGACGGCCGGACTACGGCCGGACGGAATTGAGGATGCCGCAGAGCCAGCGGATCCGGGACTCGTCGAGGGTGGGGTAGTTGCCGATGTAGAATCCGAAGAAATGGATGTGGTCGATGACGGGGAACAGGCGGGGAATGTCGGCCTTGTCCGGGGCGATGCCCTTCAGGTAGGGCTGTCGAAGCTGGTTGCCGCCGCCGGCGCTGCCGCGGCGGTGCTCGATTCCGTTTTCGTCCATCACGGCCATCAGGCGGTCCCGCAGCGCCACGTCGGGTTTCTTCATCATGAGGTTGAAGGCGTAGTTGACGCTGCCTTCGACTTCGAAGTCGGTCCAGTAGAGACCGGGATCGAGGAGCGACAGGAAGAGCTTGAAGTTTTCGGTGCGGCGCCGGTTGTTGGCATCCAGGCGTTTCAACTGCGAGCGGCCGATGACGGCGTTGATTTCGGTGCTGCGGAAATTTCCCGTGGGCCAGGCGAAAATGAACTTGGGGTTCAGGTCGGGGGATTCCTCTTCCCATTTCCGGCGGAATTCGGGGCTGTCGGATTCGCGGACCATGCCGTGGCTGCGGAGCATGCGGACGGCCTGGTAGAAATCCTCGTCGCTGGTGCAGACCATGCCGCCTTCGATGGTGCTCATGTGGTGGGCGAAATAGAACGAGAAGTTGGAGGCGAGGCCGAACGATCCCGCCCGCCGCCCGTGGTGCGTGCAGCCATGCGATTCGCAGACATCCTCGATGAGCGGGATGTTGCGCGCCTGGAGCTCCGCGAGCATGGCATCGTCGAGTCCGTTGAAGCCCTGGCAGTGGGTGAGGAAGACGGCGCGGGTTTTGGGGTTGAGCGAGGCGACGACCTGGCGCGGATCCATCGCGAGCGTGCGCGGGTTGACATCCATGAAGACGGGGGTATGGCCGGCGGCCAAAACGGAGGAAATGTCGGAGACCCACGTGAGGGTGGGAACGATCACCTCGCCGGGGCCGCGAAGATGGCGCAGGGCCGCCATGGTGATGAAGTTGGCGGAAGCGCCGGAGTTGACGAACACGCTGTGCCGCACGCCGAGCCACTGCGACCATTCCTGTTCGAAGGCGCGCACATTGGAGGATTGCGTCAGGATGGGGTCGCCCTTCAAGAACTCAATGACGGCATTGCGGTCTTCGAGGGTGATGTTGTTTTCCATCAGGGGCAGGGAGAACTTCATGGCGCGGTTTCCAGGGGGGTTGGGTTGGAGAAGATGATCTGGGAGCCGGAATGGTCCAGGTCGAAGGGAACGTGGAGCAGGGAGGACAGGGCCTTGCGGACGGCGGGCTGGTGCTCGGGGTCGACATAGAGCAACAGGAAGCCGCCGCCGCCCGCGCCGGTGATCTTGCCGCCACCGGCCCCGGCCTTGCGGGCGGTTTCGTACATGGCGTCGATTTCAGGGGTGCTGACGCGGGAGCTGAGGGAACGCTTGATCTTCCAGCTTTCATGGAGCAGGCGGCCGAAATCGGAGAGGTCGCGGCCTTCCGCCAGGATCTGGATTCCCTGTTCCACCATGGAGGCCATTTCGGAGAGTTCCTTCCCCTTTTGCGGGATGTTGTGGAGCTGTTCGGCGACCACTTCGGAGGAGTAGCGGGAGAATCCCGTGAAGAAGAGGAGGAGGGAATCCTGAAATTTCGCCATGCGGGCGGCCGGCAGGGGAATGGGCGCCACGGAGATGGAGTCGTCCGGAGCGAAGGTGATATGGTTGAGCCCCCCGAAGGCGGCGCTGACCTGGTCCTGCGAACCGACGCGGTCGCCGCAGAGATCGCGCTCGACGTGGATGGCCTCGGTGGCGAGCTGCATCTTGGAGCGGAACTCCCCCCGCAGGGCGTGGAGTGCGTGGAGAAGGCCCACGGTGAAGGAGGAACTGGTTCCCAGGCCGGTCATCTTGGGCAGATCGCCGTCGTGGTGGATTTCAATGCCCTCGTGGATGCCGAGACTCAGGAGCGATTCGCGGACGGCGGGATGCTGGATGTCGTGCACATCCATGATGTCCTCGATGACGGAATACACCACGCGCGACTTGTGCTTGAAGAAGGGTGGCAGCCACCGGCAGGTGATGTAGCAGTAGCGGGCGATGCCGGCGGCCAGAACGGATCCGCCGTTTTCGCGGTACCAGGCGGGATAATCCGTGCCTCCGCCGAAGAAGGAGACGCGATAGGGCGTGCGCGAGATGATCATGCCGGCAAAGGTGCTTTCCAGGGTTGGGTTGAAAAAAGGTTCATTTGTTTGTGACAATCCATCATAGTAAAGGCAGGTGAGGTAAAAATGAAGCAAATTTGGCGAGTGGTGTGGATGTCGGTTCTCCTGGGTGCGGCGGCGGGGTGCGGAGGGCGTCCGGCGGGGGAGGCGGTGACGGTGGCTTCGTTGGCGGAACGGCTGGCCGATCCGCTGGAGCTGGCCCGGCTGGATCGGCCCGACACGGTGATGCACACCTCTTATGACCGCACCGGAGCCAACAACGATTACGGCACCTTTCTGCGCGACAGCCAAACGCCGGGCTGGAAGGTGCTGGTGGATTTGAAGGGGCCCGGATATGTGTCGAGGGTTTGGTTCACGGGCGCAAAGGACGGATATCCGCACCGCTTCCGCTTCTACTTCGATGGAGAAGCCTCGCCGCGCGTGGAGGGCGACATCAAGGACCTGTTTGGAGGGCGCCAGACTCCCTTTCTGGCGCCGCTGGCGGAATACAACAACTATTGCTGGTATTCGTTCGTGCCGATGCCCTATGCGAAAAGCCTGCGCATCGAGTGCGAGGAAGGCCGGACGGGCGCCAAAGTCTATTACCAGGTTTCCGAATCGGTCCTGCCGCGCGGGACTCCCGTTGAGACATTTGCCTTGCCCTTGCCGGAGCCCGCCGTGGCGGCGCTGGAAAAACTCCGTTCCATCTGGTCGGCAAACCGCTTGCCCGAGGCGGGAAACTTCCTGGAAACCACGCTGACGGATTGGAAAGAGGGGGTTTCGTTCGAAGGGCCTGCCGTGGTCCGGCGCGTGGAATTCGAGCCCGACTGAGCGCGGATTCCGGAGGAGTCGCGCGATGCGGTGCTGCGCGATTGGATGGTCTCGATTCGATACGACGGGAGGACCAACGAAAGCGTCCGCGTGCCTTTGGGCGACCTGTGCGGAACTCCCTGGCGCCGAGTCCGGGCCCGCTCGCTCTATTTTGGCATGGAGGACGCGGCTCTGTTTTTTGCCTTTCCGATGCCGTTTTCGAAGTCGGCGGAGATCCGGCTGGAGGCGGGACGGATTCCGGCCGTGCCCGTGAAAATTCGGGCCTGGATCGAAAAACAAAACCAGTCGCCTATCGGCCCCATGGGCTATTTCCACGCGGGCTGGTGGCGGACCACGGCCACCGATGCGGGACGGCCCCATCCGATCCTGCGGGTGAAGGGAAAGGGCAAGTACGTGGGATGCCTGCTTTCGGTTTGCACGCTCGATGGTTCCTACTGGGCGCTCGAAGGGGACGAAAGCATCCGCAAGGATGGCGAAAAGTCTCCGGGATGGCTCGGGACCGGGCTGGAGGATTATTTCAACGGCGGCTGGTATTACCAGAATGTGATGGCGGGGCCCACGCACGGGCTGTTCGTGAAGGAGCCGTTCCGCACGGTGCAGTACCGCGTTCATGCGATGGACCCCTCGCGGTTCGATGAATCGCTCGACATGGTGTTCGAGCGGGGGCCCGACCACGCCAGCCGCGCCACGTTCGAAAGCGTGTCGTGGTCGTATCTGACATCCCCGCAATCGGCGGATTCCGTCCGCCTCCGTTCCGAAAACCGCGGTGTTCCGCAGGATGCGCGCCTGGATTTCGGCGCCACCATGACGGCCTTGTGGAACCACGAGCGCTTTGGCGATTACCAGGGCGAGCGGGATGAAACGGTCATGCGGTTGCGCCGGTACGGGGCCCAGTTCTCTCCCGCTGCGCGGCGGATGTTGGAATTCCGTCAGGCGTTGTTGGAGGAGAGGCTGGGCGGGCCGGATCCGCTTCCCCGGTTCCAGATGGATCCGGACGAATCGGTCCGAACCGCCGCCGCCATGCTCCAGCGTCAGCGGGAGGCCGGTTCGGCCGTGGCGATTCTGTTTGCCAACATGCCCGCCCGGGTGTTTGTGGATGGAAGGGAAGTCCTGCAGGCAAGCAATCCGGAGCGCCCGGCGGTGGCTTCGTTCGACTTGCCGCCCGGTCGGCATGTGCTGGCCATCCGGGCTCCCCGCCAGGCCTATCCCGACTGGGTGCAACTGGCCCTTCGCGGCCGGGACTGGTTTGTCGGAACGGATCCCACCTGGAAATTCGCCTTTAATCCGGCGGAAGGCTGGGCGGCGCCGGAATTCGACGATGCCGCCTGGCCGGAATCGGGCGGCACGGGAGTGAAAGGCCCACCCGAGGAGCCCTTCATCTGGGTGGAACCGGACCCCTTCCTCGACATGCAATCGAAGGCCGTCGGCCTTCGTCCCCCGACCGACTGGCCGCCGCAGGGTGGCTTCATCGTGTACCGGAAAATCTTTACCGTTCCTTGATCGTTTTATGGCTATACACAACCTCTCCGCGGCGGTATAGTCGCCCGGATTTTTGAATGGATCTGTTAGATGAATTTGCGGAGGAGAAACATGACAGCCGCCAGTTTGAAAATAGAGACCGAAGATCGGAACGGAATCCAAGTGGTCCATGTGTCGGGTCCGCTGGATTCGATTACGCACGACGACTTCCAGAGGCAGGTCGATGCCCTGCTGACCAAGCCCCCTTTCCGTTTGGTGATGGACTGCGAAAGCATCACGTATGTGAACAGCCGTGGATTGGCCCTGCTGGCTCACTATCAGCGATCCAGCGCCAAGACGTTGTCCTTTTTCGGATTGGCGGGGCTCAATCCTCGCATCCACAAGGCCATCGAGATGTTGGGCATGACCAAATTGATCAAGGTATATCCCACGATGGAGGAAGCTCTGGCCGTGGCGCGGGCACTGTGAGGAGGCCTGCGGCCTCCGCCGCTTTTTGCAGGGTGCGCCCCGGATTTCGGGGCTGTACAAGGCGGATCGTTCTGGGCTATTATGAGGACACTTGAAGGCTTCCCGAAAGAGCGGGACCTCGAATTTTGGAGAACACATGGCAGACGCCGTCTTGACAACGCAAATTGAAATCCGCGACGGCATCCAGTTGGTGCATGTTTCCGGCCCGCTGGATTCCATGACGCATGAGCAGTTCAAGAACCTGCTGGATCCCATGGTGAATCAGCCCAAGGTCCACATCGTGCTGGATTGCGAGAACCTCACCTATGTGAACAGCAAAGGGCTTGCCCTGCTGGGCCGCTATCAGCGGGTCACGATCCAGAACCTGTCGTTCCTGGGAATTGCCGCGCTGAACCGCCGCATCACCAAGACCATCGAGCTGCTCGGCATGGGCAAGCTGGTGAAGCTGTATCCCACGGTCGAGGAGGCCATGAAGGCGGCAGCGGTTCTGTAGCCTGCCGTTCCGTGGGCCTGGCATGAAGGAAAACGACATCGCCAGGAAATGTGCGGCCTCGCTTCTGGGCGTGGCGGGGATGGTTTCCCTGCTGGTTCTTTCTTCTCGCCTGGTTTCTTTTTCCGGACCCCAGGAGCCGACGGGCGCAAAATCCGCAGCGACACTTTCGCCTGTGGCGCCCAAGTCCAGTCCGACCGCTTCCTCCGCCGCTTCCGCCAGACCGGGCCCCGTGTTGATTCCGGCGCCTTCGGAGGCTCCCGCCGCATCCTCGAGGGATTCCCTGGAGAGGAAAGCCTTCCAGCTTGAGATGGAGAATGCGCGCCTGCGCGGCCGCCTGGATGACATGCTGAACTGGATTCTGGAAAACGTCCGCGGCACGTTCCCCCTGCCCGAGGAGCAAATGGCCAATCTGCGGGTGGTGCCCGTGGACACCAACATGGCTGTGAGCGATGACCTGGCCCAGGTGCTGCGCCTGAACGACGAGGAAATCGAACGGCTGGATGCCGCCTTTTCCGGTTCCAGGGCCCTGTTGCAGGACCTCGAGGCGGAAAATATTTCGGTGGAAAAACCCTCGGAGAGTCAAGTGGTCCTGAACATTCCGCCCTATGCCGAGGACGGGCAGCTGGTGCGGGAAGAGTTGTATGGCGAATTGAAGAAAACGCTGGGGTCGGCCCGGTTTGACCGGTTTTTGCAGGTGGCCGGGACGGGGCTGGAGGAGAAATTCGAGTATTTCGGCGAGGCGGACCGCACGCTTCAGTTCGAGGAAGTGCTGGATGCCGCCACCGGCGGCTCCCAGTTGTTTGTGAGGGACGAGCGCGTGGTGCCGAACCGCGACGATCCCATGCGGCAGGACATTCTGGCTTCCGAGCGGCTCGTGACCGAACTGCCCCGGGAGTACTACGCCTATTGGAATTTCCTGCCTGAAACCGTGACCCGCTTTTCCAAGAGCAATTAATGGACCCGCGCACCCCCAGTCCGGAGTTCATGAAGGCGGCGGCGGCGCGGGCCACGCTGCGCGAACGGGCCGAGCAGCAGCGTTCCGAAACCCGGAAGAACCGCATCCGGTGGGCGGCTTGGATTGTGGCCTTGCTGTTGCTCGCCGCCCTGATGGCCGACCTGCGCCGCATCCACCGGCATTTGGCGGAATTCCAGGGCACTGGTGCGGTTTCGCGCGACGGCGATGCCCAGGACATCGCCGGAGGGCTCGACGGGCCGCGCTACGTGGATCCCGGCGGTCTGTTCAGCCTGGTTCCTCCTCGGCACTGGGTGCGGGTGGCCAAGCCTGTGAATTCCTTTTTCAATGCGGTCTTCCAGGGGCCCTATGGAATGGACATGAGCATCCAGGTGGTCGCCACCAACGGCGTCACCTTCGACAAGCTGGTGGAGACGCTGCGCCAGGTGGAGCGAAGCCTCGCGGCCGACACGCACATGGATTTCGCCTACGTGGGGCCATACCGGGCTGTGAAGCGATCCGCCCAGCTCTTCAAGACCAAGCTGCTCATGCTGGACTTTGTGACGGGCGACCTGTCGCACCACATCCAGTTCAGCGTGCCGCCCTCGCTCTACGACGAATACGAGCCTGTCTTCCTGCGCCTGATGCAGACCTACGAGCCCGGGCAGATCCTGCCCGCGCAATCGTCGCCGACTTCCCCTTGAGATTTCAGGGGGAGGGTTTCTTCACGAAGCGGAAGCCGAGGGGGTCGAAGGGGGCGTCGGGCGTGCCGCGGTCTCCGGCGATCGGCAGGAGTTTGAGGAGCTGCCGGGCGGCTTCGTCGGGCTCCATGTCGCGGGCCAAGACCAGGTCGAGATAGAGAAATTCCGTTGCGGCGCTGGCCCCCCAGTCGACGGCGGTGGCGTATCCCGACATGGGGAAGGCGGTGCTCTTGGGGAGGGCCTTGGCCATTTCGGCGGGGAGGGTTCCGGCCATCACGCTGCAGGCGGAAAAGTGGAGCAGCTTCACGTTGCGGGCGCGGGCGAAACACTCGGCCAGCGTGGCGGCGCCGATGGTGCGGCCGGAGCTGGAGATGCCCTCTTCCGAGCCGTGCGAAGCGATCACGACGACCACGGGCTCGGGCAGGAACGGAATTTCCGAGCAGGCGCGGAGCAGGCTGTCGGCATCGTCGAAAAACCGATGGCGGCATTCCACGTTGGGGGTCCGGGCAAAATAGGCTTCCAGCATGCTGCCATAGGCATATTCGCGTTCCGTGAGCGATTCCTCCCAGCGGGCCTCCAGCACGACGAGCCAGATGCGCCCCGGCTTGGGTTCCAGCCGTATGCCGGTCCAGGTGCCGGGTTCCCCTTCGGCCGTTTTCCACGTGCCGGAGAACGAATGGCCGTCGGCTCCCAGTGTGAAAACCCCGGTGCCTTTCACTCCGCACTCGTCGTAGGAAAAGGAGAATTCCGTGCCGGAGACCGTGCCGCTCACGGAGGCGAAGCGTCCATCGGCCATGCGGTAGAAGCCCTGTGCCGTGTTTCCCGTTTGCTGGAGCTGGAGGGGGCCGTAGGTGCTGTTCCAGATGCCGTCGAAGCGCCCGGCCTGCGCCCGGCCGCTCGTCCCGGTCCATCGGCTCCATTCCGTTTTGCCCTTTTCGCGCCAGCGGCCATCGAAGGAACGGCCATCGGCGGCCAGTTCAAACCACCCCTCGCCCGAGGCGTTGGATTCCCGGTAGGTGAAGGTGAGTTTTCTCCCGTCCACCGTTCCCTCGACGAGGCCCGAAGTTTCCTCCAGCTGGTATTGGCCCACCACGCGGTCGCCGGTTTGGCGCAGCGTCAAGGGGCCATAGGTCGAGGACCATGTTCCGGAGAAATCCGCCGGTTCGGCGGCCGGGGCGAGGGAGGCGGGGAGGAGCGCGAGGAAGAGAACCATCCATCGATGCATTGGAATATCCTTTCGGGTTCAGGAACGGTGTGCCGTGCGGGCCACGTATTTGGGATACCACGTCGTGATCAGCATGGCGGCCAGCATGCACGAATATTGCGCCACGTTGAAGATCCATCTCGGCGCGTCCGGGTGGTTCATCTGGACCCAGGCATTCAGCACGCTGCCGAGGAAGGCCACGCCCCAGACGCAGGTGAGGATGTAGTTGGTTCGGATGAACAGCGGCGAGTTCCACACGGAGGGCGACGTGTGCTCGCGGGCGTATTCCAGCGTGAACGGCTTGCGGATGGCCACGGTGAACCATGTGCCGGCCGCAAGGGTGCCGTTGGCCAGGAGGCCCATGTGCTCGATGGCCCACAGGTGGGTTTTCCACACCACCGCCACGAGGGCGTACAGAAAGAATCCCGCCGTGGCCCAGAGGATGATTCCGCGGTTCAGTTTGGCGATCCCCGTGGCCACCACCGGCAGGGCGGCCACGACGATCCCCAGTTTCAGCCGGAACATGGAATGCCCGGAGGCAATGATCAGAAACGAAATCCACGGCGCAAACGACAGCAGCAATTTGAAAAACGACATAACCGGTTTTCCTTGGATCGGCGGGTGGGGACAACAAGACGGATGAGACTCTCACATTTTTTCCACCGGTGGAAAATATTTTTCCACCGGTGGAAAACTTTTCCCGGGACTGCCCGCACGGCTTCCTCGTTGTCGTGGCGAAAGTGTGAAGACAAAAGTGTATCGAAAATAAATGAATCATACGAATTTGGCCTATCTCAACAAGAAAACTACAAAGTAGAACGGATTCTGAAATAGTTGTAATTCGCTTTTCCTGAAATGGTTGAACCAATCCTGGCCGGGCGGACGGCGGGGATTGGCACGTCTCTTGCACAAGGGACGAGAAACATGAAAAACCCGGGCGATGGGTTGCTTGGCGACGCGTTGCCCATGAAACAAGGAGAAAGCGAATGAACAGAAGCGGATGGATGCGGAGTGTGATGGGTGGACTGGTGGCCGGATGTGTCTGGACGGCCGGCGCGGTGGCCCAGGAGGAATCCACGGTGAGCGTGGGTGTGGATGTGCCGGTGCTGTCGTCCTATGTCTGGCGCGGCCAGGTGTTGAACGACGATGCCGTGTTGCAGCCGGGCCTGACGGCCGGGAAGGCCGGGTTCGTGGTCAATGCGTGGTCGAGCATGAATCTGAACGACACGGAGACCGATGGCGAGTTTACGGAAATGGATTGGACCGTTTCGTACTCCGCGATGGTTGGGCCGGTGAGCCTGGGAGTCGGCGTCGTGCAGTACACCTTCCCGAATTCCTCGCTGGAGCAGGACGATGGCACGGTGGTGGCCTATCCGGGCACCTATGAGGTGTTCGCCAGCGCGGGACTTCCGGATGTGTTGCTTTCGCCGACGCTGACGGTCTATCGCGATCTGGACGAGATCGATGGGTTCTATGGTGTGCTGGCGGTGGCCCATTCGTTCTCGCTCGCCGAGAAGGTGGGACTGAAGCTTTCGGCCTCCCTGGGCGCGGGCGATTCGGATTACAACAGCGGATACTTCGGGCATGACGAAGCGGCCCTGAACGATCTGGTGGTGGGCGCCGCCCTTCCCATCAGCGTGATCGAAAACCTGACCGTGACGCCTTCCATCAGCTACATGTTCCTGCCGGATTCCGATCTGGGCGATGCCGCCGAGGAAGCCTACGGCGAGAAGGATAGCGTGTATGGCGGCGTGACGCTGAGCTATGCGTTCTGATCATCGGATTTGACGGGGCGGGGAATGCGCGGAACGTATCCGCGCATTCTTTTTGCCGCAGCTGAATTGCAGGCTGGCGCTTCTGCGGATTATTCGGCAACATGCCGTATGCATGACCTATGCGGCGCACATGTTGCTGTTGATCAGCCTGGCCTACATGGCGCTCCTGGGGTATGCCTTTTCGCGCCCGCGCAACGCGTCGACGTTCTGGTTCATGGTCATGCTGGTGTGCAGCACGGCGTGGGCGGTCAGCTACTACTTCGAGCTGACCCTGCCCACTTTCGAGGCCAAGATGGCGGCGAAGCTCGTGCGCTTTTTCTTCCTGCCGTGGCTGCCCATGGCGTGGTTGCTGATGACGGCCAGGCTGTTCAACATCGGCACGTGGATTCCAAGGGGGTTCTGGTGGGGAATCGCTTTTCTCAACGCGGGTTCCATGGCGCTGTCGGCCACGACGAACCACCATCGCTATTTCATGGTGCATACGGGCATATATTCGTATGGCCCAATGGGGATTCTGACGTTTGATCAGGGGCCGGCCTACGTCCTGCACACGGCGTACCTGAACCTGCTGGCTCTGTTCGGACTCGTGCTCATGGTGGCGGGCTGGTTCACGGCGCGGGGCGCCCGGCGGCGGGATTTGGGACTGATGATCCTGGGCTTCACGCTTCCGCTGGCGACCAACATTTTGTTTGCGATCGGGAAGTCACCCGTTGCCCACATCAATCCGGCGCCGTTCACCATGTGCCTGTCCATCACGGTCTATGCGTGGGCTGTCCTTCGCCACCGCATGCTGGATTTGCTTCCGCTGGCCCGCACCACGCTGCTGGACCGGTTGCCGGATCCGGTGCTGGCGACGGACCTGGGTGGGCTTGTGGTGGACATGAACGCGGCTTGTGTCCGCGCCATGGGGCGTCCGCTCTCCTCCTGCACGGGCATGCCGGCCGGTTCCCTGCCGTTGCCGTGGGGACAGGCGGTGGCGCAGGAGCCGGGCATGATGGAGGCGGTAATTGACGGGCAGCGGAGCTGGTTCGACCTCGCGAAGATGGAAATCCTCGACACGGAAGGCGCGCGCGTGGGATCCCTGCACGTGTGGAGGGACGTGACGCAGCGCCACCAGGCCGAGCTGAGTCGGTTGGAGCTGGAGCGGATCCGGGCCGATGTCCGGCTGGTGAACCAGCAGAAGCGGTTGCTGCGCGACATGCACGACGGGCTGGGGGGCATCGCCGCGAACATCAGCCTGCTGGCCAACCTGGGGCGGCAGGAAACGGAACTGGCCGCGAAGGACGGCGTGCTGGAAAAGATCGAAACACTGGCCGCCGAAGGCAACTCGGAAATCCGCAGCCTGATGAACGCGATGGAAAACCGGGAATTCGTGTGGACAGACTGGCTGCTGGAAATCCGCAAGTATGGCCAGGCGGCCTGCGCGGGCCGTTCGATGGAATTCGACTCTTCCATCGTGGGCGATCCTCCGGAAGAGCGTCTTTCGCTGATGGCCGGCATTTCGATGTTCCGGATGCTCAAGGAGGCGGTGACGAACGCGGTGAAGCATTCCGGAGGGAGTCGGCTGGACATGCGTCTGGGCTTTTCGCCGCAGGGATTCGAAGCCGTGGTCCAGGACAACGGGAAGGGGTTCGACTCGGACAAGATCCGCCCCGGCCGTGGCCTGGCCAGCATCCGCAAGCGGGCGGAGGAATTGGGCGGGGAAATGAACTGTTCGGGCGTGGGCGGAACCCGTTGCCGCTTTTGGATTCCCCTACCCATAAAATACCCAGTTGATGAAATTGCGTTGACGGATTCTTTCCCTCCATCATGACCCGCATGAACCTCTGCATCGTCGAAGACAATGCCGCCCTGTTGAAATCGCTGGCCACGCGCCTGTCGCGCGAGCCGGACATCCGCGTGGCGAGCGCCCATGCCTCCGCGGAGGAAGCGCTGGAACAATGTCCCTGGGGCGAAGTGGACATCCTGCTGGCCGACATCGATCTGCCCGGCATGTCCGGCATCGAGCTGATTCGCCGGATCCGGGAGAACATCCCGACGGTGTTCTCGATGGCGTTCACGATCTGCGAGGACCGGGCCACGGTGTTTGCGGCGCTCAAGGCGGGGGCGTATGGCTATGTCCTGAAAGGCGATTCGCCGCAGGATTTGCTGGAATCCCTGCGCGAGCTGGCGCGCGGGGGATCGCCGATGAGCCCGTCCATCGCGCGTCAGGTCATCCGCGAGTTTCATCCGACCGGCGAAAGCGAAGAGGCGCTGACGCCCCGAGAGCAAGACGTATTGAAGCTGGTGGCGGAGGGCCGCCTCTACAAGGAAATCGCCGATACCTTCGGACTGAGCGCCCACACGGTTCACACGCACATCAAGCGCATCTACGGCAAACTGCACGCGCATGGACGGACGGATGCCCTGAGCAAGGCCCGCGAGGCGGGACTGCTGGCGAAGTGAGGTTCTCCCTGCGTCTTGAAAAAGGCGTGGTTGCGGGGTAGTCTCGACGCATGAAAAAGGCGCTTGGGGTATTTCTTCTGGGCCTATCTCTTGGGACGGGCTTGGCTCTCGCCAGCGAACATGGCCGAAGCACCTATTCGCCCGGCACGGTGGGCGATTTCTCCATGGCGGTGTTGCCCGAGGCCAAGGGGTTTTATCTGCGCACGGAACTATGGACCTACTCGGGACGGAATGCCTATGAAGAACTGGGGGGTGCCCTGGACGTGGAGGCGGATTTGGATGCCTGGGTGTGTATTCCGCGCGTGACGTGGGTCTCGGGCTGGACGTTTCTGGGTGCGCGCCACGGCGTCAATCTTTCGCTGCCCTTGGTGAACGTGGAGTCCGATGCGCGGGTGACGCGGCAGTGTCCGGGCCAAGCGGCCTCGACCGAGCACGTGCAGGGAGACCGCTTGGGTTTTTCCGACTTCTATCTCGCGCCGAGCGTGCTGGAATGGAAGCTCGGGGCGTGGAATCTGATGTGGCTGGAAACGGTGGTCATTCCCTCGGGCTCGTATGATTCGGACGAAAGCGTCAATGTCAGCCGCAACTACCTTGCGCTGAACTCGTCGTTGGCCGCCACGTGGCGTCATCCGAAGGGCGGGCCGGAGGTGGATGCTCGCGCGTCCTATATCGTGAACGCCGAAAACCCCGCCACGGATTATCGAACCGGGGACGAGCTGACGCTGGACGCCGTTGCGGCATGGCGGCTGGATGCGCGCTGGTCGCTGGGCGTGGCGGGCTATGCCTACCAGCAGCTCACGGGCGACAGCGGCGCAGGAGCGGTGTTGGGAGATTTCAAGGGCCAATCCTGGGGCGCGGGGCCGGTCGTGCGCTACATCGGCGCGGCAGGCAGCCGCCGCGTCGCCTGGGTGGCCAAATGGCTTCACGATTTCGACGCCACCCGCCGCTACGAAGGCGACATGCTCTTTCTGGCGGCCACGCTGCGGCTGTAGGGCGTTGCCGAGAGGGGGAGGCGGGTGGGTGTACCCATAAAATACCCAGTTGGGGAGCTGGGCGCAGGGGTGGAAACGGGGATAGTCTGGTTTCAGCGCAAGAACGAGGATTCGCGCGCGACCTAGGAGAAGCCATGATGACTCAACAAGGCGGATGCAAGCGGTATTTCAGAGCGATTCTCTCGGCGGCGGCGTTGTGGGGCGGCGTGCTCGCGCAGGCGGGGACGATCGGCGGAACGGAGGCCGACTGGTCGCAGTGGATCGAGGTGGATCCTTTTCCCATTGAGCGAAATTCCATGGTGGCGGGCAGTCTAGACGGGGATCTGGTAGCGGCGGGTGGACTGGGTGCTGGCTATCCGTATGA
>CAYNHA010000092.1:0-11436 GCA_964397035.1 uncultured Verrucomicrobiota bacterium | reverse complement strand
GTTGTGCTGGGAGCCGCGCATCAGCGTGGCGCCGAAGCCTTCGCCGATTTCGAAGCCGCGGGTGGCGGGAATGGACATCATGGCATGGGCCAGAAGGGCGTGGAGCTTGTCGAAGACGGGTTCGCCCCATCCGGCGGGTACGCCGCGGCAGACGCAAGCGATGACGCCGCCGATGGAGTCGCCCGCGTCGCGGGCCGCTTCGACGGCGGACACCATCTTTGAGGAAACGTCGACATCGGGGCAGCGGATGAGGGAGGCGTCGACCTCGGCGCGGCTGACGGTGGCCAGGTCGGGACGACGGGCCTGAATGGAGCCGACGGCTTCGACCCAGGCGACAATCTGCACGGGCAGGTAGGTGGCGAGCATTTTCTCGGCGACCGCCCCGGCGGCCACGCGGGCGGCGGTTTCGCGGGCGGAGGCGCGGCCGCCGCCGGAACGGGCGCGGAGGCCATATTTTTCGGCATAGGTGAAATCGGCGTGGGAGGGGCGGGGAACGGTTTCCATCTCGGCGTAGTCGCCGGGTTTGGTGTCGGCATTGGGGATGGAAAGGCCGATGGGGGTGCCCAAGGTGAGGCCGCGTTCAAGGCCGGAGAGAATGGAAACGGTGTCGGTTTCGCTGCGGGGGGTGGTCAGGGCGGAGGAACCGGGGCGGCGGCGGTCGAGCTGAGGCTGGATATCGCGGGTGGCCAGTGGAATGCGGGCGGGGCAGCCATCCACGATGCATCCGATGGCGCTGCCATGGGATTCGCCGAAGGTGGTGACTCGAAAAAGGGTTCCAAAGGTGCTGGACATGGGCGGTTTCTCCTGTGGGGCATAGAGTAGGATGCCGCGCAGCGGGAAGAAAGAGAAAATTCAGTTTGGCGATTCGCTTTCCACGTCTGGACAGGGCACAAAAAAAGGCTCCGCCGGATCGGCGGAGCCAGAATCATCCAGGCCGGGGTTATTCTTCGGGTGGAGGCATGTCGTCCTCTTCCTCGGCGCCGGGAGGCGGCGGAGGGGGGCGGTGTCCGCCCTTGGCATTGGGGAAGTCTTTGAAGTGATCCGGCCGCTGGGGCTTTTCGCCGGAGAGGATGCGCTGCACGTGTTCTTCGATGAGCGCATCGCGGTTGGCCTTGGAATATTCCACTTTTTCCTTGAGGCTTGCGATGCGTTCCTCGGCCTGGGCCAGGCGCTCTTCCCACTTCTTCTGCATCAGGTCGCCGACTTCTCCGAGCTTAGTGCGGAGTTGCGCCACAAGCTCTTCCTTCTTGGCAGGATCGGTTTCTGCGCGGGCGGCCTCGCCGAGTTCGCGGATGGCCTTGTGGTTGGCCTTCATGAGACTCATCATTTCGTGATCCATCGGGCCACCAGGGTGATGTCCGCGTTCCTCGCCCGGGCCCCAGGCCGACTTGCCGCCCTGCTCGTTGCCCCAGGGTTTTCCCTTGCAGTGTTCGGCGCAGCCATTGCCTTCTTCCGCCAGGGCCGTTCCGGCCGCTACGGCGGCCACTATGAGTGCCATCATCGTTGTTTTCATCTGCTTCTCCTGCGTGGTTTGTGTTTTTTAGATTTCGGTCATTTCAAAGGTGTCGTCGGTGGAAATGGTGGTGATCAGGTTTTCCAGTTCGGTGAATTCCGAATCGAGTGGATCGGTCCATTCTTCTTCTGCGGCCGTTGTCACGGATGCAACGGCGGGCTCGGCGGGGATGGGGTTGGTTTTGCCCCGATAGGCATGAACGCCGATCAGGAGAACCAGAGCCGCGGCAGAGGCCAGGGCCGACTTCCAAACCGGGTGGAAAGCCGAGGATGGTTTTTGCCGGGCCTGAAGCCGGGCGTGAATGCGCTGGGTCGTGTCGGGGGCGGATTGCGCGGTGGGGGGCGGCACAGTGGCGGCAAAGCCGCGGAGTTGACCGCGCTGGCGGCGGGCCTCGGCAGAGGCGCCAAGCTCCGCATTCAGCTCGCGGCGCCGTTTGGGGGACAATTCACCGGACTGTTCGAGAAGGAGGAGTTGTTCGAGCTGGCTTGGGTTCATGATCCGATCTCCTGCAGTTCGCGGTAGGCGGGGCCGAGTGTGGCGCGGAGTTTTTCGAGGGCGTATTGCATGCGGGCGAGGGCGGTGTTGATGGAGGTGCGCTGGAGGCGGGCGATTTCCTTGAAGGGGAGGTCGGCGGCCATGCGCAGCCAGAAGACTTCGCGTTGTTCGAGGGGGAGGAGGTTGGCGGCGGCTTCGATGTGGCGGCCGATGTCGCGACCGGCGGCTTCAAGGGCGGGGGAGAGGTTTTCGGAGGGGACGTGGTCGGAGAGGGGGAGGCCGGTTTCGGGGTGTGGAGCGTCGAGGGAGCAGTCGGGCTTTTTGCGGCGCGACTGGTCGATGACGAGGTTGTGGGCGATGCGGAACAACCAGCTCAACAGGTTCTTCTGGCGAAAGATGTTCATGTGCTGGATGGCCCGAACCCAGGTTTCCTGGAACCACTCGTCGGCCTCGCCGGGGCTGGACGCGAAACGGGAGAGGAATCCGAACAGCGGCCGCTTGTATTTTTCGACGAGGCGCCCGAGGGCTTCGACGTCGCCTTTGCGGTAGGCTGAGAGGAGTTTTGCATCTTCGTTGTCCATTTCGGTTTTCATTTCCGGTGCGGCTTACAGGACAGACAACGGATGGGGGGCCGATTTTATTGTACGCGCATTCAAGAGTTTTCCACCAGTGTGGAAAACCATAGCGCGATTTTTCCACGTTGTGGAAGAAATTTGGAGCCGAGAAGGGTGGAATTTGGGATATAGTTTTATAAAATAGTATCCCTTTTTTGTGGGGGGCGGTGAAGGGGGGTAGAATAAAAACCCCGACGGGGGAGCCGTCGGGGGGCACACGGGTGTGTGGAGGTTGGATTGGTAACTAGAAGTGGTGGACGTAGCGCAGGGTGGCGCGATTGCCTTCGGGGCGGTTTTCGGCGTCCATTTCAAAGTAAAGGTTGGCGAAAAGGTGATTGTTGGGGGAGAAGCTCCAGAGGGCTCCGGGACCGATGGCAAAGACTTGTTCCTTGCCGCCGGAGAGGTCGTTGCCGTTGACCTTGCTGTCGGTGATTTGGCGGAGGGCGTAGCCGTTGATGCCGAGGCGGAGGTGCTGGGCAACGACTTCGTATTCGGTGGCGAAGTTGGCGTGGATGGCTTGTCCGGCCTGGGTGTCTTCGACGGTGGGGTCGGGAGAGTTGGGGTCGCTGTTTTCGGCGTTCCAGAGATAGTGGAAGCGGCCGGAGAGAGTCCATTTGGGGGTGATGAACCAGGTGGCGGCCCAATAGGGGTTGAAGCTGACGACGTTGGCGCCAGGGTTGATGGAGCGGGTTTCGTCGTATTCACCGGTGGGGAGGATGGTCTGGAGTTCAATGCGGTGGACGAAGACGGGGCCGTTGGCGCCCATGATGGGAGCCCACTGGAGATAAGGGCCGACGAGAAGGTCGCCTAGACCATCGCGTGCGGTGAGGGGGGTGCCGTCTGCGGTGAGGTCGAAATCGACGGCGGGGAGGATGAGGTCCAGGCCGAGGTTGGCTCCGCCGAGAAGGGACTTGGGGTGCTGATAAATGAGTTGGGTGAGGCTGATCCAGGCGTCGAGTTCGGGATCGCCGGGGAAAGGAAGGTCGGGGAGGGTGTCGGCGGAATAGTATTGGATGTATTGGGCGAAGTACCAGCCGGGGCCGGCGGGGGGGATGCCATCAATGAAACTGGTGAATCCAAGGTTGACGGCGGGCTGGTCGTAGGCGAGGGCGGAAGAGGCGACAAGCGCTGCGGCAAAAGCCGAAAGGCAGGTGAATAGAGGGCGTCGGATCATGGGGGATTCTCCTTGGGATGTGTTTCTTTTGTTAGAAACACGCAGGATGCCCGAGACGGAGCGCGGGTTCAAGCGAAAAGCCGATACAAGCCGAAAAATCGGCCTGGCGCATGGGGGAAGTCAGGCGAGAAGGGGGCGGAGGTGGCGGGCGGTGTGGCTGGCGGGGTGCTGGGCGATTTGCTCGGGGGTGCCGCAGGCGACGAGCTGGCCGCCGGCGGAACCGCCTTCGGGGCCGAGGTCGAGGATCCAGTCGGCGCGGAGCATGACGTCGAGGTTGTGTTCGATGACGACGACGGTGTTGCCGCGGTCGACGAGGTCGTCGAGGATGCGCATGAGGACGTCGACGTCGGCGGGGTGGAGGCCGGTGGTGGGTTCGTCGAGGATGAAGAGGGAGCCTTCGCGGGAGAGTTCGAGGGCGAGCTTGAGGCGCTGGCATTCGCCGCCGGAGAGGGTGGAGAGGGATTGGCCGAGGTGGAGGTAGCCGAGACCGACTCGTTCGAGGAGGGCGAGTTTGCGGCGGACGTCGCGGCTGGCGAAGAAGTCGGCGGCTTCGCGGGCGGTCATGTCGAGAATGTCGGCGATGTTCTTGCCGCGGTGGCGGGGGGAGAGGGCTTCGGGGACGTAGCGGAGGCCCTGGCAGGCGGGGCATTCGACGCGGACGTCGTCCATGAAGTTCATGTCGACGCGCTGGAAGCCCTGGCCTTTGCATTCGGGGCAGGCGCCCTTGGAGTTGAAGCTGAAGAGGGCGGGGGGCTTGCCGACGGAGGCGGCGAATTCCTTGCGGATGGCGTCGAAGATGCCGAGCCAGGTGGCGGGGTTGGAGCGGCTGTTGCGGCCGATGGATTGCTGGTCGACGAGGATGCTGCCGGGGTGCTGCTTGGCGAAGACTTCGTGGATGAGGGAGCTTTTGCCGGAGCCGGCGACGCCGGTGACGCAGACGAGGACGCGCTTGGGGATGGAGGCGTCGAGGTTCTTGAGGTTGTGGACGGTGGCGTTGCGGATTTCGTAGGCTTCGGACCAGAGGCGGCGGGGGCGCGGGGCGCGGGCGGAGGCGGCGCGGAGGGCGCGGCCGGTGGGGGTGTCGGCGTTGTGGAGGTCGGCGATGGAGCCGGAGAAGCAGAGGTGGCCGCCGGCGCGGCCGGCGGCGGGGCCGATTTCGACGACGTGGTCGGCGGCGCGGACGACGTCGAGATCGTGTTCGACGACGAGGACGGTGTTGCCCTTGTCGCGGAGCTGGCGGAGGATGCGGATAAGGTTGGAGGTGTCGCGGGGGTGGAGGCCGTTGGAGGGTTCGTCGAGGACGTAGAGGAGGCCGGAGAGGTCGCAGTCGAGCTGGCGGGCGAGCTTGACGCGCTGGCTTTCGCCGCCGGAGAGGGAGGCGACGGAGCGGGAGAGGGAGAGGTAGCCGACACCGACGTCGACGAGGTGGCCGAGGAGGCTGCGCATTTTGCGGAGGGCGGGGGCGGCGACGGGGTCTTGGAGGTCGGCGAGGGCATCGCGGAGGGCGTGGATTTCCATGTCGGAATACTCGGCGATGGTGCGGCCGAGGAGGCGGACGGAAAGGGCGCGAGGATTGAGGCGGGTGCCGGCGCATTCGGGGCAGTCGCGGTAGACGAGGTAGGATTCGTAGACGGTGCGCTCGTCTTCGGGGGCTTCGTCGTCGGCCTTGCTTTGGGAGTAGCGATTGAGGCGGGCGGCGATGCCTTCGAAGGATTGGCGGTGGGCGACGCCGGCGGTAGTGCGCTCGATGGTGCGTTTTTCGGCGTGGAGGAGGAGGTCGAGGAGTTCGGGGGGATAATCGGAAAGTTTTTGGTCGACGTCGAAGAGGCCGGAGTTGGCGATTTCGAGCCAGAGGTAGCTGCCGACCTTGCAGTAGGGGTGGGTGATGGCGCCTTCGCGGAGGGAGAGGGCGGGGTTGATCAGCTTGGCGGGGTCGATGGCGATTTGGCGGCCGAGCCCCTGGCAGGCGGGGCACATGCCGGCGGGGACGTTGAAGGAGAAGTAGAAGGAGGGGCCGATCTGGGGTTCTCCGAGGCGGGAGAAGAGCATGCGCAGGTAGGTGGCGACTTCGGTGGCGGTGCCGACGGTGGAGCGGAGGGTGCGGCCCATGGTGGCTTGGTCGATGACGATGGAAGGGGCGAGGTGCAGAACGTCGTCGACGTCGGGGCGCGAGAGCTTGGGGAGGAAGCGGCGGGCGAAGGAGCTGAAGGTTTCGATCCATTGGCGCTGGGCTTCGACGTGGAGGGTGTCGAAGACGAGGGAGGATTTGCCGGAGCCGGAGACGCCGGTGACGGCGACGAGCTGGTTCTTGGGGATGTCGAGGTCGATGCCCTGCAGGTTGTGGGTGCGGGCGCCGCGGATTTGGATGAAGTCGGGGTTGGGGGTCATGGGGATGTCTCCTGATTGGGGCGCACGATAGCGGAAGGGGGGAGGCGGTTCTTGACTTGGGTTGCGAAGGTGAGGGGGAATTTCAGAGGACCTAGAATCCAGAATTCAGAATTCAGAATCCAGAATATAACGCGATTGAACTGTGGATGAATCAATCCGTTTCTCACAGAGGACGCGGAGGTTCACGGAGGGAATGGGGTTCCTCTGTGTGGGTACCGTGATCTCTGTGAGAGGAACAATTTTTTTGGGTGTGTCGTTAATCAAGACCGGAAGACAGAGCTTGTTCCAGACCGAATGGGGAAACGCGCTGGAGGAAATCGCATTCCGCCTGATAGAGGTTTTGTTCGACGGACACGGCGTCGCCGAAGCAGAGGCTTTCGGAGGTGGAGGAGTTCCAGGCTGGCCACTCCGGCAGGCCGGGGCCGTTGGGGTTTCCGGTTTTGGCGAAGTTGATCCAGTAGGACATCATGAGGTTGGACAGCTCCTGGTCCGCGGCGGAGTAGCCATCGGTTTCGCGCATGTTGCCGAAAACATAGGCGAGATCGACGCCATGGAAGGCGCCGAGCGCGCGGGCGGCGGCGGTGTCGGGCTTTCGGGCGAAGCGGTAGAGGCGGGCCGGGGTGGAGTGGCGTTCGGCGGCCTGCGCCATGAAGCGGGCTGGCTGGGCGTTGGCGCCGGTGGTGATCAGTCGGTTGATGGCCTGCGGGACTTCCGCATCGCTGGCGGCGGGAAACACGCGCAAGGCTTCGGCGGCGTTTTCACCGAAGCGGCTTTGGAGGAGGGTTTGGTATTTCGCGAGCGTGAGGTCCTGTTCTCCGCGCAGATAGACGGTTCCTTCGTCGGCGGTGCTGCCGGCGATGAGCGGGACGCGGCTGCCGGAGCCGTCGAGCAAGGCGGTGGCAGGACTTCGGGGCAGGACGACGCCGTCGAAGACGGGGGAGAAGAACAGGCCGTCGTCAAAAAGTCCCGTGTGGCAATTGGCGGCGGCGACCACGTCGGCGGCGGAGGCGGACCGGAGGGCGGCGAGGACGTCGGGTGCGGCGTCGCAGCCCAGGCGTTGGGCGAGGGTTTGGCCCATCCGGGAGACGTTTTCCATGTCGCCATTGAAAGAGGGCGAAAGGTATTCCGAACCGATGATGGGACCGCCGCTCTGGGCGATGGCGCGGTGGAACAACCCTTTCGCCTGCGGACTGATCAGCAGAAGCGAGACGGAGCGCGAACCGGCCGACTGGCCGAATAGCGTGACGTTGTCCGGGTTGCCGCCAAAGGCGCGGGCGTTTCGTTGCACCCAGCGCAGGGCGGCAATCTGGTCCAGAAGTCCGTAGTTGCCGGAGGTGGCTTGTGGCGATTCCTCGTTCAGGCGGGGATGGACCAGAAATCCCAGGGGGCCGAGCCGGTACTGGACGGTCACGACCACCACGCCGCGTGCGGCGAGGTGCTGGCCATCGTATTCCGGCAGCGAGGTGGAGCCGAAGTTGAACCCGCCCCCGTGGATCCACACCATGACGGGCAGATCGGTGCCGGGGGTGGCGTTCGGGGTCCAGACGTTCAGAAACAGGCAGTCTTCGCTGAAACGGCCGTTTGGGTTTTGCTGCGGCTGGGGGCAGGCCGCGCCGAACGCGTTGCAGTCGCGGACTTCGCTCCACGGTTCCACGGGTTGCGGCGGCTTCCAGCGCAGGGCTCCCACCGGCGGCGCGGCGAACGGGATGCCGAGAAAGGCGGACACTTCGTTCTGGGCCATTCCCCGCACGGGGCCGCAGTCGAGAACGACCACGGGAGGCGTTGCCGCGGCAGCGCCGAAGGAAGAAAGCAGCAACGGAAAGAGAAGCCATTTTTTCAGAAGGAAATTCATCGCGGATTCTCCGTAATCGTCGGCAGGATGTTTTGAAGACATGCTACGCCGCTTGCCGCTTTCGGACAATTCTTCTCGTTGGAGCGCGCCCAAGGCCAATGGATTCAGGCTTTCGGCAGGGCGAATCCTTTGGGTGAGCCGTGAAGCCGGAGTCAGCCCGGCCATATCATTTCCGAAAATGAGCTAGGCGGAGGGGAGGGGCTTGGTGCGGCCGGAGCGGGCGGGGTGGGATGGGGAGGGAATGGATTTGGCGCGCGGGCGGGGAGCGGTGGATGAGGGCTGGGCGGCAAGGGGGCGGACGGGACGGCCTTCCATGTAGCCGCGGTAGCCGAAGGGTTCGAGCTGGAAGCGGGGGGCGTCGTTGTCGGCCCACTGGTAGCCATAGTTTTCGGGGCGGTAGGAATCCATGACGTTCCAGAGGGCGGCGATGGCCTGTTCGAAATTTCGGTCTTCGAAGGGTGGGCCTTGGAAGATCATCATTTGGCAGGGCGGGAGGTCGATGACGTCGAAGCCCGGGGGGAGGGGTGCGTTGAAATCGGCGGGGACTTCGACGCCTTGGGCATAGAGGGAGGTACGGGGCGGGCGGAAGGGCTTGGGGAGCCAGAGGCCCATGGGTTCGTGCAGGGCGTCGGGGATGGCGCCCAATTGTTCCCAGACGTCGCAGCCGACTTCGCTGCAGTATTCGAAATAGTGGGCGGCGCGCTTGGCGCGGCGGAGGACGAGCTTGCGGGCGGGGCGATCGACGATCTGGACGAAGACGATCTGGGTGTCGGGTTTGTCGTTCATGGAGTTCTCCGTTTGGGATTTGGGCGGGTAGTAGGAGCGCATGCGGTCGGGCATGAAGAAGACGACGGGAGGGCGGGCCTTGCGGAACTGGCGGGGGGAGAGGCCGAACTGGCGGGTGAAGGCTCGGGTGAAGCCTTCGTGGGAGTCGAACACGAAATCGAAGGCGACGTCGATGACTTTGTTCGGGGCCGCGACCAGTTTGCCGGCGGCGGCGGAGAGGCGGAGCTGGCGGAGATATTCGAAGGGGGCGCGTCCGGTGTGTTCCTTGAAGACGCGGGCGGCGTGCCAGGGGGAGTAATGGGCGGCGCGGGCGAGGGCGGCGAGAGTGATGGGCTCGGTGAGATGAGACTCCATGAAGCCCTGCATCCGTTTCACCGCCTTGATCTGTTCTGAATTCGTGGACATGGTGGTTCCGATTGGGTGCTACCGTAGCCGAAAGCGTCCGGGCCTTTCTTGACCGGGCTTGCGAATCTTGCACTTCCCCATTTTGGTCAGGTCTGGAATGGAAATTCAAACCTTTCGGCCAAGAGAGGGGGAAATATGCTATCATTTCCCGCATGCGAACGGAACACGACACATTGGGTGCTCAGGAAGTCCCGGAGGGAGTTCTCTACGGGATTCATACGAAACGAGCCTTGGAAAATTTTGGGGCGAATGGGCCACGGGTGAAGACCGAGCTGATTCGAGCGATTGTCGTTGTGAAAAAGGCCTGTGCCTTAACGCATAACGAATTGGGAGCATTGCCGCCGGAGGTGGCCGATGCCCTTGTGGAGGCGTGCGACGAGGTGCTGTCGGGCGGGCACGGGGAGGCATTTGCCACGGCGGCCCTTCAGGGGGGCGCGGGCACGTCGATGAACATGAACGTCAACGAGGTGCTGGCCAACCTGGCGATCGTGAAGCTGGGCGGGACGTTGGGCGATTATTCCCAGGTGCATCCGCTGGACCATGTGAACCGGGGACAGTCGACCAACGACGTGATTCCTTCTGCGTTGCGCGTGGCGGCGATTGTTTTGGTGAGGGAATTGGCGAAGGCGCTTTCCCGGTTGCAGGATTCGCTGCAAAAGAAGGAAAAGGAATTTGCGAACATTCCCAAGCTGGGGCGGACGCAGCTTATGGATGCGGCGCCCATTACGCTGGGGCAGGAATTCGGGGCCTGGGCGCAGGCGATTGCCCGTGACCGGTGGCGCATCTACAAGGTCGAGGAGCGGCTGCGGCAGATCAATCTGGGGGGCACGGCGGTCGGGACGGGCGCGGCCGCCGACAAGCGATACATTTTCCGCGTGGTGGAAATTTTGCGGGAGCTGACGGGGCTGGGGCTGGCGCATGCGGAAGATGCTATGGATCTGACGCAGAACAACGATGTGTTTGTGGAAGTGTCCGGCCTGCTCAAGGCGTGCGCGGTGAATTTGATCAAGATTTCGGGCGATCTGCGCCTGTTGAGTTCGGGACCGCGCGGGGGGCTGGGCGAGATCCATCTGGAAGAGCGGCAGGTGGGGTCCTCGCTCATGCCCGGCAAGGTGAATCCGGTGATTCCGGAGTACGTGGCGCAGGTCGCGATGAAAGTGATGGCCCATGACACGGCGATCACGCTGGCGGCGGCCAGCGGGCAGTTGGAGCTGAACGCGTTTATGCCGCTGATGGCCGATTCCCTGATCGATGCGCTGGTGCTGCTGCGCGAGGCGGTGGACCGCCTTTGCGGCTTGTGCGTGGAGACGCTGGAGGCGGATGCGGCGGCTTGCGCGCGGCACCTGCATGCGTCGACGGCGCCCGCACTGCTGCTGGTGCCCTTGCTGGGCTATGAGGCCGCCGCAGTCTTGGCGAAGGACTGCTTGCAAACCGGAAAAAGCATTCGCCGGTTGGTCGAGGAAAAACAACTATTGCCGATGGAGCAGATCGATCGGCTCTTTTCAGGAGTTCGTTTATGAACCTCAATTCCACACCCCAGGGCGAGCGGACGCACATTGCGATTTTCGGGCGCCGCAACGTAGGAAAATCCAGTTTGATCAATGCGTTGACGGGGCAGGCGGTTTCGATTGTCTCGGAGGTGAAGGGCACCACCACGGATCCCGTTAGCAAGGCCATGGAGTTGCTGCCGTTGGGGCCCGTGGTCATCATCGACACGCCCGGACTGGATGATGAAGGCGCGCTGGGCGAGATGCGGGTCCGGCGTACGCGCGATGTGCTGAACAAGACCGACGTGGCCATTCTCGTCACCGAAGCGGACACGGGCCTGGGCGAGGTGGAGCAGTCGCTGGTTTCCGCCGTGAGGTCCAAGAAAATCCCGCTGGTACTCGTGTTCAACAAGGCCGATGTGGCGGCACCATCGTAGGCGGCGCGGAAGGAAGCGGAGGAATCGCTCAAGGCGCCGGTCCACGTGGTCTCGTCCACCACGGGCGCGGGCGTGGAGGAGCTGAAGCTGGCGCTGGCGCGCGTGGTGCCGGAGGACGAAGGCAAGTTCCGGATCGTGGGCGACTTGCTGAGTCCCTCGGATTTCGTGGTGCTGGTGACGCCGATCGATCTGGCCGCGCCCAAGGGTCGGTTGATTCTGCCGCAGCAGCAAACCATCCGCGACATTCTGGAGGCGGATGCCATTGCGATTGTGACAAAGGAGTTT
>CAYNHA010000091.1:0-8565 GCA_964397035.1 uncultured Verrucomicrobiota bacterium | reverse complement strand
AGGGCGGCGGCGAGGGCGTGGGAACTTTCGAGGGCGGGGATGATGCCCTCGTAGCGGCAGAGGAGCTGGAAGGCGGCGATGGCTTCGGCGTCGGTGACGCCTTCGTAGCGGACGCGCTTGAGATCGTGGAGGAGGGCGTGTTCGGGGCCGACGCCGGGATAGTCGAGGCCGGCGGAGATGGACCAGGCTTCGTGGATCTGGCCTTCGTCGCTTTGCAGGAGATAGGTGAGGGCGCCGTGGAGTTCGCCGCGCGAGCCGCCGCAGATGGAGGCGGCGTGGCGCGGGGTGGAGAGGCCGTCGCCGGCGGCTTCGGCGCCGAGGATTTCACAGGGGTCGTCGAGGAAGGGATAGAAAAGGCCCATGGCGTTGGAGCCGCCGCCGACGCAGGCGACGAGGAGGTCGGGAAGCTTTCCACATTTTTCGAGGAACTGGGCGCGGGCTTCGTCGCCGATGACGCGCTGGAAGTCGCGGACCATTTCAGGATAGGGGTGGGGGCCGGAGACGGTGCCGATGACATAGAAGGTGTCTTCGCTGGCGCCGGACCAGTAGCGGAGGGCTTCGTTCATGGCGTCCTTGAGCGTGGACGTGCCGGAGGTGACGGGGATGACTTGCGCGCCGAGGAGTTCCATGCGGCGGACGTTGGGGGCTTGGCGTTTGATGTCTTCGGCGCCCATGAAGACTTTGCAGTCAAAGCCGAAGCGGGCGGCGATGGTGGCAGTGGCGACGCCGTGCTGGCCGGCGCCGGTTTCGGCGATGACGCGCTTTTTGCCCATGCGGCGGGCGAGGAGTCCCTGGCCGACGACATTGTTGATCTTGTGCGCGCCGGTGTGGTTGCAGTCCTCGCGCTTGAGCCAGAGGCGGGCGCCGCCGATGTGGTCGGACAGGTGTCCGATGTAGTCGAGGGGCGAGGGGCGACCGGCGTAGTCGCGGAGCATGGCGCGGAATTCGGCCATGAAGGAGGGGTCGTTCTTGGCGGAGGTCCACGCGGCTTCGACGTCGAGGAGGGCGGTCATGAGGGTTTCGCCGACGAAGCGTCCGCCGTAGGGGCCGAAGTGGCCGGTGGAGTCGGGATATTGGCCGATGATCTTTTTCATAGGGGGGGAGGGTTCAGAGTTCAGGAGTCAGGGTTCAAGGTTCGGGGTTCAGGGGGAACCGAAGGCATGTTCACCACAGAGGGCACAGAGGGGCACAGAGAAGAATGGGAAGTCATCTCTGTGAACCTCTGTGTTCTCTGTGGTTGAAAGGGTTGTTTGGATCGAAAGATGTTCATTCTGACTACTGAATTCTAGCGCATGAGCTGGCTCATGCGGGCGTGGGCCTCGCGGAGGAGGGACTCGGTGGTGGGCCAGTCGATGCAGGCGTCGGTGACGGAGCAGCGGGGATTGAGGAGGGCGGGGTTGGCGAGCATGGGCTGATTGCCGCCTTCGAGGTTGCTTTCGAGCATGAAGCCGCGGATGGAGCGGTTGCCGGCTTCGACCTGCGAGAGAACGTCGAGGAGGACGGGGCCTTGGCGTTCGTGTTTTTTGCCGGAGTTGCCGTGGGAGCAGTCGATGATGATGTTCTGGGGCAGGTGGGCGTCGCGGAGGGCTTTTTCGCAGGCGGCGACGGAAGCGGCGTCGTAGTTGGGTTTCTTGCCGCCGCGGAGGACGACGTGGGGATAGGAATTTCCAGTGGTGGAGAAAACAGCGGGGAGGCCGATCTCGGCGACGCGGGTGAGGAAATGGCGTGCCATGCGGATGCCCTCCTCAATGTGGAAGGTGTCGTTCATGTAGGGGTCGTTGATGAGGCCCTTCCAGCCGAGGGAGGAGCGCGGTTTCTCAAAGTAGACGCGCATGACGACATAGATGGAGCCGGCCACCTCGTCGGCCAAGGTTTTGAGCTTGCGGGCGTATTCCTCGGCGGCGTCGAGGTTGTGGATGGAGCAGGGGCCCACGACGGCGATGAGGCGCGGGTCATTTCCATCGAGAATGTGCTCGATGGTTTCGCGGCCCTTGGCGACGGTGGCGATGCTGGCGGCGGTGAGGGGAATGGCCGCCTTCATCTCGCGCGGGGTGGGGAGAGGAAGGACGGATTCAATATTGATGTTTTCGAGACGGGGGTGGCTCATGGGTTCCTTTTGAAATGGGCTCGGAAGGGGAGGCTCAAGGCAGGGTGACTTTCACCCGGTAGATGCGGGAGCCGAGACCGTTTTCGAGCGGCAGGGACATGGTGGAATTGGTGCCGCGCCGGTTGAGGACGGATGGAACATCGGTCCAGACTTGCGGCGTGGCGGTGGGGTCGTCGATAACTTGCAGCGTGTAGCAACGGCGGGTGGAGGCGGGGAAGAGGAGGGAATCGGGGCCGATGCCTTCCACGGCGAACCGGGTGTCGGGATTCGCGCTGTCGTTGGGATTGCGGTCGAGAATGAATTCCTCCCAATTGGAGAGGGCGTCGCCATCCGGATTGTCGCCGGGAGCGGAGACGATGGACTTGAAGAAGCTGGCTTCCCAGGTGTCTTCGAGCCCGTCGTTGTCGTCATCATCGCCGGCGATTTCCTCGGCCACGATCCGGATGTCGTCGATGAAGAAGAAGTCGGTGGTGTTGTCGGTTTCGGCGCCTTCGTCGAAGCGGATGCGCACCTTGGCCTGTTCGGCGCCGGAGGGAATCTCCAGCGTGGTTGGATTGGCGCCGACGGACATCGAGGACGTGGAATCGAAGGCGAGGTTGCCATTTCGGAATCCACCGACGAGGCGGACCGAATCTTCTTCTTTCCACGTGGCGCCGTTGTCGTAGGAGAGATCGAGCCACAAATTGTCGCCCGAATCGGGCCCCTGCGCGGCGAAGGCCACGATGACCTGGGCGTTGTCGTATTGGGAGAGGTCGATATTACCAAACTCGACGGTGGGATCGATGTTTTGTGCTGCGGAACCGGCCAGCACGAGGGAATGGAACCACGTGCGGGCGCGTTCGGAGGTGGGGGCGGCATTGGCACCGAGGGCGTAGCTCCAGGTGTCGTCGGAAAATTCCTCGAAGCCCTGGGCGGCCAGCACGGCGGCATCGGTGCTTTCGGAGTCCGCGCGGCGCGTGATTGTCACAGAAGCGGTGGACATGGCGCCGGCGGCGTTGGTGGCGGAGATGGAGATGACGTTGTCGCCGATGGAGAGAGGAATGGAAGGAACGGTCCATTCGGCGGAGGCAGGAATGAAGCCGGAGCCACCCAGGTCGTTGGACCAAGTGAGCAAGCCGGTTGCAAAGGCGTTGCAGGAGCCGAAGAGGGCGAGGGTGGAAACGGCATTGGGAACGGTGAAGGCGTTGGCCGATGGATCGGTGATTTCGATTTGGGGATCATCGTCGGCCAAGGGTTGGAAATCTTCAAGGACGCGCGCGCCGCCGCCGGTGGTGAGGCGGACATCGTCGATGAAATAGTGGTCGGTGCGATTTGCGCCACCGGATTTTTCGTCGAAGCGTACGCGCACCTGGATTTGGGAAGCGCTTGCGGGGATGCTGACGATCCACGGGTTGGAGGCGACGGTGATGGGGTTGGAGGCAACGGTGGCTCCGAAGGAGATGTTGGCGTTGCCGTAGCCATCGACGAGTTTGACGGAGCCTGTGGAGTTCCAGGTGATGCCGTTGTCGTAGGAAAGATCGAGATAGAGGTCGTCGTCAGTGTCAGGCCCCTGAGCGCTGAAGGCGATGGAAAGCTGTACGCCGCTTTGTCCGGCGAGGCTGACGTTGTCGAAGGTGATGAAGGGATCGGCAGAACCGTCGGCGGAGCCGGAGAGCCGGAGGGATTTTGCGCCCGACATGACGCGGTTGGTGGTGACGACGGCAATGGTGCCTGTGCCGGGCGTGGAGGTGTAATTCCACGTGTCGTTGGTGGTGCCTTCGAACCCTTGGAACTTCAGCGAACCCGATCCAGATGAAGCGGGAATCACCGTGATGGAGATGGTTTCGGAGGCAGTACCGTCCTTGTCGCCTGCCCAGAAGGTGACGGGATAGGAGCCAGCGGGTGCGGCGGAAGTCCACGTGAAGGTGCCGCTGGTTTTGTTCGAGATGGGAATGAAGGTTGCGCCGTTGGGCAGACCGACGGCCCACAAGTTGGTGATGGAGTCTCCATCGGTGGCCGTGGCGTTGATGGCGAACGACAAGGTGTTGGAGACCTGGACAGACTTGTTGCCGATGGCGGCGAGAATCGGTGGCGAGCCCAGAGAAACGCCACTCGAAGTCGTCGTGAGCTTCACGCTGTCGATGAAGTAGTGGTCGGCGGTGTTGGCGGAGCCGGATTTTTCATCGTAGCGGACGCGGGCCTTGAGTTGGGAGGTGCCCGAGGGGATGGCGACGGTCCACGGATTGGCGCCGACGGTGGCCGGATTGGCGGCGTTGGTGGCGCCGAAGAGGATCTTGGCGTTGTTGTAGCCGGTCACGAGCCGATTGGTTTGAGTCCACGTGGAGCCATTATCGAAGGAGAGTTCAAGCCAGAGGTCGTCTCCACCATCGGGGCCGTCGGCGGAGAAGGCGATGGAGAGAATGACGTTGCTGCATCCGGCGAGGGATACGTTGTCGAACACGACGGTGGGATCGGAAGTGCCTGCGCTCGATCCGGAAAGCTTCATGGATTTCGTGCCGGCGGCGCTGCGGTCGCTGCTGATGGCGATGGTTCCGAGGCCGGGTGTGGAGGCATAGGTCCAGTTGTCGTTGGTCGTGCCTTCGAAGTCCTGCAACTTCAGCACCACCGCGCCGCCGCCGGAGGCGGGCGGATTGGTGACGGCGATGGAAATGGTTTGGGAAACGGTGCCGTCCTTGTCGCCGGCCGAGAACGTGACGGAATACTGGCCGGCGGGTTTGGCGCTGGTCCAGGAGAACGTTCCGCTGGTTTTGTTCGAGACGGGCGTGAACGTGGCGCCGTTGGGCAGGCCGGTGGCCCACAGGTTGGTGATGGCGTCGCCGTCCGTGGGTGTGGCGTTCACCACGAAGGAGAGCGAGTTGGAAACCTGTACGGATGGATTGTCGATGGGTGCAAGAACGGGCGGGGTTTGCGGCGTGCCCCCGCCGGAATTGCCGGTGAGCCGAACATCGTCGATGTAGTAATGATCCGATGTGTTGGCCGACGCCACTTTTTCGTCGTAGCGGACACGCACCTTGATCTGCGCGGTTCCGGGCGGAATGTTGACGATCCACGGATTGGCGGCCACGGTGGTGGGATTGGCGGCGCAGGTCGCTCCGAAGGCGACATTGGCGTTGCCATAACCATCGACGAGCTTGACGGAACCGGCGCCGGTCCATGTGGCGCCGTTGTCGAAGGAAAGATCCAGATAGAGGTCGTCATCGCCATCGGGGCCGCTGGCGGCGAAAGCGATGGAAAGCTGGACATCGGAATAGGCGGAGATGTTCACGTTGGCGAACTCAACGGTCGGGTCGGAATTGAGACTGGCCGATCCGGACAGTTTGAGGGACTTGGTCCCCGTTAGGAATCGTTCGGTGGAGGCGGCGATGGTGCCGGAGCCCGGCGTGAAGACAGGTGTCCAATTGTCGTTGGCCGTGCCTTCGAATCCCTGTGCGCGGATGACGGAGGGACCGGCAACGGGTGCCGAATTGGTGACGCGGATGACGACGGAAATTGACGAGACACCATCGTTGTCGGCGGCCGAGAAGGTGACGGAATACGTTCCGGTCGGCGACGGATTGGCCCAGGAAAACGTGCTGTTGGTGTTGCCAGCACCCGGTGTGAATGTGGCACCGGTGGGCAGACCCGTGGCCCAGAGGTTGGTGATGGAGTCACCATCGGTGGGCTGGGCCCGTACGGCGAAGGAGAGGCTATTGGATAGAGCGGTGGACTGGTTGCCGATGGCGGGGAGGAACGGAGCCGACTGAACGGGCTGCGTGGCGGGGAAGGGCAGAATGGCGGGATCTCCCTGCAGATTGAGGCCAAACTGGATCCAGCGTTCGGAGCCGTTGGCGGCGCATTGGCTGATCATGTCGGCCTTGTGCATGGCGAAGGCGGTGCCGGCGGTGCGGTTGGTGGTTTCGTAGAGGCGCTTGTAGAACTTGTAGCCATAGACGGTGGAGGGACCGCCATCGGAGGTGTTGCTGGCGGGAGTGTCATCCGGCTCGCCCCAGCCATAGCGGCTGCAACCAATGTAGAGAAGCGCTCCGCCGGTGGGATTGCGCAGGAACGCTTCGCTCAGGCACGGGTCTGTCGAGCCATCAAAGTGGCCCGTCAGGCAGGCATCGGTATAGACAAAGGGAGTCTTGTTCGTGAGCAAGGCGGCATCGCTGGAATAGAACGCGCCGCTTTCGAGGCCCCAGGCGGTGACATCGCCGTGGCCGGAGAAATAGAGATGCCACCAGCCCTCGTTGAAGCGCTTGCGGACGTTGGTGGCGTTTTCGAGATAGTCGCCCGCCGTGGTGGTGTCCCACGAGGTGAGCGTATCGCAGAAGATGCCAATGGTGCTGGCCTGCCAGTAGGGGCGGATGCCGTCGCGGTAGAGGCGGCGGTCCCACATTTCGGAATCGCTGACGGTGGGATGGGTGGTGTCGCGGAAGGCCCGGTGGCCGTCGGCGGTGACATCGTCGGAGGGGCGGGAGGTGCCCGTATAGGTGTCCCACGCGACCATGCCGCCAAGGATGATTTTTTTCGAAAGATTCGTGGGGGGCGCCGTCTCGAAGGAAATCAGCTTGTTGATGTAGTCGGTGGCTTGAGCGGCTGTGCGCACAGGGATGCGGCCCACGATGACTTCCCACGCCATGTCGGGATTGTCGGTGACTTCTCCATAGACGGTGTTGCTGTTGGCGTTCCAGTCGCGGTCGAGCCCGGAATAGTACAGGTCGGTGGGCATGGCGGATTCGACTTCGGTGTCGACCGAGACTTTGGTTCCGCGGGGTGGCACCAGCGTGTCGTCGCCGCCCAGCACCACATAGAGGGTGCCGTGGTTTTGGTAGTAGTCCTTGATGCAGGCGCGGATCTTGGCTTGAGCATCGGTTCCTGCGTAGGTGTTGGTGATGGATTCCACCGTCAGCATCTGGCAGGTGAAGCGGGCAGCCCGGTGCTGGATCAGGGCGTTGAAAGCATTGGTGCAGGACCGGCGTGTGATGAGGAGATATTGCGCAGCGGTGTCGGCCATCAACGTGCGGGAAGCCGTAGGGGCAAAAACCTCAGAAGAATCGGCATTGACGACGAGGTCTTGAACCCATTCGGTCGCTTCCGAGCGCTGGGCGGCTGGTGCACTGAGGCGGGCCTTGGGTTCGGAATAGGCCACCGTCAGGCGCAGCCGGGGGGCCAGGAAAAGTTGCCTGGATGCGGCGACATAGCGAAGGGGATTCAGGCGCACAGAAACGAGGGAATAGCCACTCATCGTGTGTTCACCCGCTGCCGTGGCCAGGGCGGCCGGAAATTTATCCGCCTGGGCATAGGCGGAAGCCAGCGCGGGGACAAACGCATTGCGGGCCCCGCTGCGCTTTTGAGGTGGCTGGGCGGGAAGAATCGCGATGTCGTCGCGCAGCAGGATTTCCTCACCCTCTGCGCGGACGTCCGTCAACGCGGCACCCGACGGGATCAGCACATTGACATAGGTGGCGGGCAACCAAGGTGTGCCGGGGGGGTCTCCGGGAAGTACGCCACCTTCCAGATGCACTTTTTCGTAGGCACCTTGGGTGGCATAGGTGACATCGACCGGATCGAAAGAGAATTCGAGGGAAACTTCTCCCGCGCGGGCGAGGGTGGAAAGACAAATCGTCGCGATGAACGTACCCAACCAGTTTTTCATAGTCGCTCCTTTGTCAAACAACTCTTCATCATACGCTTCTTAATTGGAAATACAGGAGATTATGTTCGTGAAATCGAAATTTTCAAAGCGGGGGTCAGGCTTTCCACGACATGGAAAACCGAGGGGTGGGCAATTCGGCGGCGGAGCGCAGAAAGGCGCGGATGGCGGATTCGTCTTTGAGGCCGGGGGAGGATTCGACTCCGGAGCTGGCGTCAAAGGCGGAGGCAAGGCTTTGGCGCGCAACGGCAGACAGGTTTTCCGGGTTCAGGCCCCCGGCGATGGCGAAGGGGCGGAATTCGGCCAGTGGAGCTGCTTCGCTCCAGTTCCAGGCGATGCCGTTGCCGCCAGGGAGCGCGCCCCGGCCGCATTCCACCAGAATTCCCACCTGCGGAGGCAGGGCGCGGGCCACGGTGAGCAATTCCTTGCCGGTGCGCTTGATGGCTTGTACCACGTGAAAACCGGCGCGCCGGACGGCTTCGATTACATCCACCGTTTCTTCGCCGTGCATCTGGATGGTGTCGAGCTTGGCCGCATGGGCCGTTTTGATCATGGCTTCGGCGGAGGCGTTGACAAAAACCCCCACGCGTGCGATCCGCGCAGGCAGGCCGTCGAACAACTCGCGGGCCAGAGCGGGCGACACATTGCGGGGGCTTTTTTCGTAGAACACGGCGCCCAGCGCCCCCACGCCGGCCTCGGCGCAGGCCAGGGCGTCCTGTCGCCGGGTGATGCCGCAAATTTTGACAGACGGTACAAACATGAAAGGTTCTTGTTTACGGAATGGTGGAATCGACGCGGAGGGCCGTCCATTGGCGCAGAAGCGCGG
>CAYNHA010000090.1:0-27178 GCA_964397035.1 uncultured Verrucomicrobiota bacterium | reverse complement strand
TTTGGGTGGAGAAAATCGCCACGCGGCGGACTATCACTTATAATTATAAGTGATAGCTCGGGTTTTTCCACAGTATGGATAACTTTTTCGCGATTTTTCCACACAATGGAAAAAATGTTTCCACACTGTGGAAAACTTTGTGGGGGACCGAAAAGACTGGAAGCGGGATGGGAAAAGAAGTAGGGTACGCGGGCAAGAGGAGTGAGGTTGTACAGTTTGTCTGCCTGAGTGGAATCATCCTGTGCGGGGTGCTGTCGGTTTGGCCGTTCCGGTTTTCGCAGCGCTGGCTTTCATGGTGCCTGTACCTGCCGGTGGCGGCGGTTTTGCTGTACGGATTCTACGAGGCGGCCTTGCCGGCGGAAATCGATATCCACCGCAAGATGGGGTTCATCCTGCCGATGCTGCTGTTCATTTGTCTGAACGGGATGGCGAAGGTGGGGGTGCTGGCCTATTGGATGCCGCGGGCGCGGGGGAGTCGCCGGCGGCTGCAGACGATGCCGCTACGGCGGATTCAGGTGGCGATTTCGATGCCGATTTTGCTGGGGTGTGGCGCGTGGGTGTGGATGTTGTGGACTTGAAAATTGGGAGATGAAGATGACACGCAATGAAATCATCCAATTCCTGAACCAGAATCCGGTTTGCCATTTGGCCACGCTGGAGAACGGGCGGCCAAGGGTGCGCGGGATGTTCATGTACCGGGCGGACGAGAAGGGGATTCTGTTTCACACGGGTGCGGGCAAATCCTTGCCGCGGCAGGTCCAGGCGGGTGCGCCGGTGGAGGTGTGCTTCAACAGTCCGGATGTTCAGGTGCGGGTGTCGGGGATGGTCGAGCGGGTGGAGGATCCGGAGCTCAAGAAGGAGATCGTGGCCGCCCGCCCATTCATGCAGCCTTGGGTGGAAAAGCACGGGTTGGGTTTGCTGGTGGTGTTCCGCATCGTGCAGTGCGAGGCGGCGGTTTGGACGATGCAGACCAATTTCGAGCCGACGGTTTACCAAAAGATCTAGGCCAGGCCATTGCAATGGCGGAGGAGATGGACATGAGCGCGGAAAAAGAATGCTGTCCGAGGTTTGATCCGGCCCCGTGGCAGGAACGATGGGTCACGCTGGATGGCAAGACGTTCGTGAAGGACCGGGTCCGCAGTTTCCTGCGCATCCCGCTGAATTTCGGCGCGGTGATGAAGCGCAACATGGCCAAGATCCAGCAGGCGGAGGCGGTGACGCCGCAGATGCTGTTGCTGTCGGACGAGAATTCGTTATGGGGTGCGGATGTGTACATCGAGGTGGCCCGGGAGGTGCCCGGTGCGGCGATGGCTTCGATCGAAGGCACGTTTCTGGCGCAGGCTTATGAAGGATCCTTCCGGGATATTCCCAAATGGATCGAGGACATGCGGCGGCGGGTGGCGAACAAGGGGAAGACGCTCCGGAAACTGTTGTTCTATTACACGACGTGTCCGGTGTGCGCCAAAAAATACGGGCACAACTATGTTGTGCTTTTTGCTCAGGTGTAAGGAACCCTTAGCGGGCGAGGGGGCGAACGGCGGCGGCAAGCGCGGGCAGGGGGTGCGCAGCGAGCGCACGGAGGAGCTGGCGGGCGGCGACGGGGATGTGGCGGGCAAAGGATTCCATACCAGGTTTCCGGGATAGAAAGGCGTAGGCGCCGAGGGCTTGGCACAGGCGCTGGATGGCGGCGGCGGGGAATGCAGCGGAAATGGCCTTCCCTTGGGGATGGCGGCGGGTGTAATGGCGCAGGAGCTGGCGCTGGACCGGGGCAGCGAGGTCGGCATAGGGGTCGCAGAGGAGGCTGGCGAGGTCGTAGGCGGCGGGGCCGCGGCGCATGCCTTGGTAGTCGATCATGACGGGTTGGGGGCCGCGGAAGAGGATGTTGCTGGATTGCCAGTCGCGGTGAAGGAGGGCCTGGGGGGACCGGGCGAGGAGGCGGGCAACCGATTGGAGTTCTGCGGCGACGGCGAGAATTTGTTCGGGGGAGGCGTTCAGGGAGCCGCGCAGGATGTTGTCGGTGAAGTAGGCGTGTTCCCAGGCGTAGAGTTTGGGGCCGAAGCCGGGCATGAGGGGAAGGCGGCAGCGGCGGGCGGCGGGGAGTCCTTCGAGATGCAGGCGCAGGGTGAGGTCGAGAACCTGTCGGTACAGGCGGAGGAGGACGGAGGATGTGCAATGGGGCAGGCGCGATTCAAGGGTGTCGGGACCTAGATCCTCGATGGAGAGGAAATGATCGTGGGGGGCATCCAGAAACAGGCGGGGAACGGGGAGGCCGATGGAAGCGAGGAAGCGGGTGTGGCGGGCATAGAGGCGGTTGTCGGGGCGATCGGGCGACCAGCGAATGAGAATCCGGGAGGGAATCCGGAAAAACTCGCGCGAGGAGCCCCGGGGCGGAAGAACTTCAACGGGTGGATCGGAAATGGAAAGGAGCGATTGCTCGCGGGGCGTTAGCACGACCGAAGCGGGAAGGGTGAACGATTGTCCTGCGTGTCCGAGGCGTTGGGCGGTGTCGCGGTGGGCCTGGACGTATTGGGAGGGGGTTCCGATGTCGGCCCAGAAGGAGCCGGGAACGATGACGCCTGAGATGAAGTGGCGCTTTCTCTGCGCGCGCTGGTAGGCGGCGATGAGGGTGTCGAAGCCTTCTTTGGCGATGAAGGGCAGGATCCGTTCATCCAGAAGCTGCAGGCCGCAGAAGGTGGCGTGTCCGTTTTGCTTGTCATGGAAATGCCGGATAATTCCTTTTTCGCAGCGGACGGTGCGGGGACCAGCATGTTCAGTGAGCCAGCAGGCGGCGAGCGGTTTCTGTGTCTTCCACACGTGGAGCAGGGGGGCGGGGTCCAGGTCTGCAACCACGTCGGCATTGAGGAGCCAGAAGGGTTGATCGATGAACCAGGCCGCATTCCGGAGGGCGCCGCCGGTGCCAAGGATAACGGGTTCGAAGATTGCCGAAATGCGCAGATGGGTAAATGGCTGGGTGGCGAGATAGCGGATGATGGGGCCGGGCGCGTGGTGAAGATTGAGAAGGACCTCGTCGACGCCCCAGGAGGCGAGCATGGCGAGGGTGCGGTCCAGCATGGGCCGGTTCCAGAGGGGAAGCATGGGCTTGGGGGTTTCGAGCGTGAGGGGGCGCAGGCGGGTGCCAAGGCCGGCGGCGAGGATGAAGGCTTTTCGGGGAGCGTGCATGGGGAGGGAAGATAGCGGCAATGGAGGGCGAGGGCCAACCAAAAGTGGAGGGAATGTTTTGTGGATTCCGCCTGGTCCAAATTCCTTGATTTGGAAGGGGGAAACCACAAACTCCAGACTTGCGTTGAATGGGGTTGAAAGGGTATTTTCGGCCGCATCATGCTGGGTGTATGTCAAAGCCGTGGAATGCGTCCGCGGGAGTGTCTTTTCGGTGAAGGAGCGGCCCCTTGACTTCGAACGACGATTATATTCTTGAGATTCTGGAAAATGTGGGGCTTGTGACGCGGGAGCAGGCGATTTCCGCGCGGAACATCGCCACGCAAGAGGATGAAGGGGTCATGGAGATCCTGGCCCGCGAAGGGGTGGTCGACAAGCTGGATATGCTGAAGGCGCTGGCCAGCCAGTTTGGCATGGAGACGATCACCCTGACGGGGCTGGACATTCCGCGCGAAGTGCTGGACATGGTGCCGGGCGATGTGTCCCAGCGCTACAAGGTGGTACCGGTTTTCAAGAACGACAACGTCTTGACGGTGGCCATTGGCGATCCGCTGGACGTGGACACGCTGGACGGGTTGCGCTATGTGCTGAAGTGCAACGTCGAGGGCGTGGTGGCGCCGCCGGAGGAGATCGAAAAGGCGATTGCCAACTACTACGGGCGGGCCACGGGCGCGGTCGAGTCCATGCTGACGGAAATCACCGAAGGAACGCTGGCATTGCCGGATGGTGTCCAAGAGCAACTTGTTGGGGACGAGAATGTCACGGAATCGGATGCGCCGATCATCAAGCTGGTGAGCTTGATCATCATGGAGGCGTTCCGCAGCCGAGCCTCCGACATCCATCTGGAGCCGATGCCCAAGAAGTTCCGTGTGCGGTACCGCATCGACGGCGTGTTGCACGAGGTGGACAGTCCGCCCAAGCGGTTGCAATCGGCGATCATCAGCCGCGTGAAGATCATGGCCAACATGAGCATTGCGGAGAAGCGGGTGCCGCAGGACGGGCGTATCCAGATCAATGTGATGGGGCGCGATCTGGACTTGCGCGTTTCATCCATTCCCACGAGCCATGGCGAGAGCATCGTGATGCGTATTCTGGACAAGGCGGGCATTGCGCTGGGATTGCCGCAACTGGGGTTTTTCTCGGATGACCAGCAGATTTTCGAGCGGTTGATCACGTTGTCCGACGGCATTCTGCTGGTGACGGGGCCGACGGGATCCGGCAAGACGACGACGCTTTATGCATGCCTGAATACGATCAACAAGCCGGACCGGAAAATCATCACGGTGGAAGATCCGGTGGAATACCAGATGAGCGGCATCAACCAGGTGCAGGTGCGCACGGATATCGGCATGACGTTTTCGGCCGCGCTGCGCGCCATTTTGCGTCAGGCGCCCAACATCATCATGATCGGTGAAATCCGCGACTTGGAAACGGCGGAAATTGCCGTGAACGCTTCGCTGACGGGCCACCTGGTGTTCAGTACGCTGCACACCAACGATGCGCCGAGCGCAGTGACGCGTTTGATCGACATGGGCGTGAAGCCCTTTCTGGTGGCCTCCTCCACGCGGGCGATCATGGCCCAGCGGCTGGTGCGCAAGATTTGCGAGAAGTGCAAGGAGCCGTATGTTCCGCCCGAGGCGGAATTGCGCCTGCTGGGGCCTGCGGCCAAGCAACTGGGTTCCGTGCAGCTTTTCCATGGAAAGGGGTGCGCGGACTGTTCCTTCACGGGCTATCGGGGCCGCCTGGGAATCTATGAGATTTTCCAGATCGACGACCAGGTCCGCAATTTGATCTTCGAGCAGGTGGCGTCGTCCGAGCTTCGCATCAAGGCGCGCGAATTGGGAATGCGCACCTTGCGGGAGGACGGGCTGCGCAAGGTGGTGGCGGGCATTACCACGCTGGAAGAAGTGCTGAGGGTGACCATGGGAGACAATGGCTGATGAGCATGATGAAATCATCCGAAATCCAAATGAACGACCTTCTGGACCTGGCGGTGCAGGAAGGGGCTTCCGATTTGCACTTGGAGGTGGGGCTGCCTCCCGTGATGCGCCTGCATGGTTCCCTGGCTCCGCTGGATGCCGAGCCGCTGACGCCGGTGGACACCGATCGATTGATGAGGAGCATCACGCCGGAAAACCACATCCAAAACCTGGAGTCAGGAGGTGGATCGGACTTTGGTTTTGGATTTGGCGATCTGGCGCGTTTCCGCGTGAGTGTCTTCCGTCAAAAGGGACATGTGGGCATCGTGTTGCGCCAGATCCCCTCCAAGATGATGACGCTCGAGGAAATCGGGCTGCCCGCGCAGATGAAGGATTTGCTGTTCAAGCCCCGCGGACTGATCCTGGTGACGGGGCCGACGGGGTCCGGCAAGACGACGACGTTGGCGAGCATGCTGAACATCATCAACCAGGAGCGCGATTGCCACATCATCACGGTGGAAGATCCGATCGAATATTTCCACACGCATAAGAAGTCGGTGGTGATCCAGCGCGAAATCGGCGTGGATGTCCCCAGTTTCAAGGAGGCGCTCCGCCGGGCGCTGCGCCAGGATCCGGATGTGATTCTGGTGGGCGAAATGCGCGACCTGGAGACGATGGAAGCGGCGATCACGGCGGCGGAAACGGGCCACTTGGTCTTTGCCACTTTGCACACGACGGGGGCGGCGAGAACCGTGGACCGCATCGTGGACGCCTTTCCGACGAACCAGCAGGAGCAGATCCGCACGCAGCTTTCGACGAGCATCGTGGCGGTGATTTCGCAAATCCTGATGCCGCGGAAGGACAAGCCGGGGCGCGTGGCGGCATTCGAGATCATGATTGCGACGCCCTCGATCCGCTCGCTGATCCGCGACAACAAGACGTTCCGCATCACCTCCGATTTGCAGACGGGCGCGAAGTGGGGCATGCAGACGCTGGACTCCCACCTGATCGAGCTGTGGCGGGCGGGGAAAATTCCCTACGAGGAATTGGTCACCAAGGCCCAGGACACCGAAGAAATCATGCAGCAGGTCCGCAGCATCAAGCAATAGGCAGGCAAGGAAATGGCTGAATATTCCGACATGTTTTTAGACGAGCTGGTCCGCGCCGGGCTGATCGACGACTCGCAGGCGGCGGAAGTGATCGATGAGCACGAACGCACGGGGAAGCCCTCGCGCGAGGTGGCCCAGGAGATGGGACTGATTACCGAGGAGCAGGGGCTGGAGCTGATCGCCCAGTTGCTGGGGGCGGAGCGAATCGACCTGGAGCACATGACGGTGGCGGCCGACACTTTGCAGGCCATGCCGGGAAGCGTGGCGCGCATGTACGGGGTGATGCCGGTGGCGGCGCAGTCCAATTCGATTACCGTGGCGGTATCGGATTTGATCAGTCCCGAGGTGAGCGACGAAATTTCATTCGTGCTGACCAAGGACATTCAGTTCGCCGTGGCCTCGGCATCCGAAATCGCAAGCGCCATCTCCCGCTACTACGGGTCCGAAGACGAGTCCATGAAGGACATGCTCTCGAATCTGGAAAGCGAGCTGGAGGGTGCCGGCGAACTGCTGGAGAGCGGGGCGCGGGCCGATGACATCGCTTCCATGGAGGCGGCGGCCAACTCGCGGCCGGTGGTGCGGTTCGTGAATCTGGTCATCTACCAGGCGGTGCAGGACCGGGCCTCGGACATCCATTTCGAACCGTTTGAGAATGAGTTCAAGATCCGGTACCGCGTGGACGGAGCGCTCTACGAAATGGCGCCGCCGCCCCGGCACCTGGCGTTGCCGGTGACGTCACGCCTGAAGGTGATTTCCGGGCTGAACATTGCGGAGAGGCGTGTTCCGCAGGACGGCCGCATCCAGTTGCCGGTGGCGGGGCGGATGATCGATTTCCGTGTTTCCACGCTGCCGACGCAATTCGGCGAGAGCGTGGTGTTGCGCGTGCTGGACCGTAGCGTGGTCTCGCTGGATCTCGAAAACATCGGGATGCCGGACGACGTGTATCAATACTTTGGCGAAGACATCGAAAAGCCCAACGGGATCGTGGTGGTGACGGGACCGACGGGTTCCGGGAAAACCACGACGCTCTATTCGGCGCTGAGACGCCTCAACACGATCGAGAACAAGCTGTTGACGGCGGAAGAACCGGTGGAATACGAAATCGACGGGATTGTGCAGGTGCCCATCCACGAGGCCATCGGGGTGACGTTTGGCAAGGTGCTGCGTGCGTTCCTGCGCCAGGATCCCGACATCATCATGGTCGGTGAAATCCGCGACATCGAGACGTCCGAAATCGCGATTCAAGCGGCATTGACGGGCCATTTGGTGTTCAGCACGCTGCACACAAACGATGCGTCGGGCGCGATTACCCGCCTGATCGACATGGGCGTGGAGCCTTTTTTGATCGCGTCCACGCTGGAAGCGGTGCTGGGGCAGCGCCTTGTCCGCACGATTTGCAACAACTGCAAGACGCCGTACCAGCCGACCCCGGACATCCTGCAGCAGCTTGGAATGACGGAAAAACAGGTTGGAGGACGGCCCTTCTACTACGGCGGCGGTTGCTCGTATTGCAACCAGACGGGATACAAGGGACGGCGTGGCATCTATGAATATCTGCGGATCAAGGATCCCATCCGCGACCTGATCAGCCAGCGGAAACCGACGCTGGTGATCCGCGACAAGGCGGTAGAGCTGGGCATGCGCACCTTGCGCGAGGACGGCATCCGCTGCATTCTGGATGGATACACGACGGTGGAAGAGGTTTTGAAGTACACATAGGCAAGGCATCGGCTTCGGACCGGTGGAACGAGGCCGTCAGGAAGGAAACAGCACCATGGCTCGATTCAAATTCACAGCACTGGATTCCAAGGGCAAGGAAGTACACGGGGAGATTGAAGCCGACAGCCAGTCGGTGGCCATGGCGCGCATCAAGGAAAAACAGTATTTTCCGACCAAGATCGAGGAGCTGGCGGCCGGGGCCGCGGCACCCGCCCAGCGGAAGGCGGCCGCCAAGGGCGGAATGAACATGGAAATCAAGCTGCCCAAGTTCATGCGGGGTGGCGTGAAGACCAAGCAACTCACGACCTTTACCCGCCAGCTTTCCACGCTGGTGAATGCTGGATTGCCCTTGATGCGGGCCATGCGGGTGCTGCAGCGGCAGGAAAAGAACGTGGCCTTGCGGGAGGCCGTGGCGCAGATGGCTGAAAGCATTGAATCGGGCAGCACGTTTGCGGAAGCCTTGGCGGCGCACCCCAAGATTTTCGACCGGTTGTTTGTCAACATGGTGAAGGCAGGCGAAGTCGGCGGCGTGCTGGACGTGGTGCTGGCGCGTCTGGCGGAATTCCAGGAAAAGGCCGAGAAGATCAAGGGCAAGGTCAAGAGCGCCATGACATATCCGGTGGTGGTGCTGGTGATGGCGCTGTCGATTTTGACCTTCCTGATGATGTTCATCGTGCCGAAGTTTGCCGATATCTTCGCGGACCTGATGGGGGGAAAGGGAATGCCGGTCCTGACACAGTTCGTGATGAATGCCAGCGATACGATGGTTCATCGGTTTCCCGTCGTGATCACGGTGATCGTGGCCCTTGTCGTGATCGTCAAGCTGCTGGCCAAAACGAACAAGGGACGCTTCATGCTGGATCAATTCAAGCTGCATGCCCCGGTTTTCGGCACGCTGATCAGCAAGAATTCGATTTCGCGTTTCACCCGTACGCTGGGCACCCTGATGGCGGCGGGCGTTCCGGTGCTGCAGGCATTGAACATCGTGAAGGAAACGGTTGGAAACGAAGTGATTTCGAAGGCGGTGGCCACCATTCACGATGCCGTGAAGGAAGGTGAAAACATGGCGCCTCCGATTGCCTCCTCAAAGGTCTTTCCGCCGATGGTGGTGAGCATGGTGGAAGTGGGGGAAGAAACGGGTGCGTTGCCGGACATGCTGATGAAGATTGCCGACTCGTATGATGACGACGTGGACAACGCGGTGGCGGCGATGACCTCGATCATCGAGCCGTTGCTGATCATTTTCCTGGCCGTGGTGGTGGGAACCATCGTGATTGCGTTGTTCATGCCGCTGGTTTCGATCATCGGCGGTCTCAGCGGCTGATCCCCGGCTTGCGGTCAAAAGACCCTCCACAGGCACCCGGACGGAGTCCGGGTGCCTGTTGTTTGGCGGGAGGAGGCACAAAAATTCACCTGTTCAAAAATGAAGGCTTGATTGTCGCGGGGGGCGGACTGTAAAAGCGTGGGCAATCAAAACCGTTGGGAGAGCAATATATGTCGTCAAATGAGCTACGCTACACGCGCGCACACTGCTGGGTTCGGGAAGAAGGGGGAGAAGTGGTGGTGGGCATCACGGATTATGCACAGGAGCAAATGTCCGAGTTGACCTTCGTGGAACTGCCCGAGGTGAACGAGCACGTGGAGGCGGACGAGGAAGTGGCCGTCGTGGAATCGGTCAAGGCCGCCAACGATGTGTATGCGCCGGTTTCCGGAGTCATCACGTCCGTGAACGAGTTGTTGTTGGAACAGCCCGAGCTGGTGAACCAGGATCCTTTTGGCAAGGGCTGGCTTTTCAGGATGAAGCCCGATCATCGTTCCGACTTGAACGACCTGATGGATGCGGACACGTACGAGGACGAGCTTCCGGAAGAGGAAGAGTAGGTTTTTCGGTCCCTGTTCGGACAGGAGCGGACCTCTAGGGGCCCGCTTCTTTTATTTCAAGGATGCGGGAGCGCGTCTTGGAGGCCGAGGCCTTGAGCGGTTTGGGGCGGAAAGGGGCGCGAAAGGCGGCATCAAAGTCATAGAGGTCGTCGAAGTCCTCGATTTTGTCGTCTTCTGTTTTTCCGAGAAGTCCTGCCGCGAGGAGGGCGAAGACAATTTCGCCGAAGTCCCGGGTGGTGTGGATGCCCCAGCGGTTGAGAACGGTCATGGCCATGGGGCCGAACTGCGCCAAGGCATGGCCTCTCAAGCCATCGGCGAGTTCCGCTCCGCTGATCTGACGCGCCTTTTTTTCCTTCTCCTGAATCTGCTTGAGCGTGAGCAGAAGCCCCTCGTTCAAGAAGAGGAAAGCTTCCGGGGCATACCGGTTGTCGCGGGAGCAGATGCGTGCGACGGCTTCGGAGAAAGGGGGCAATTCCATGGGGTTATCCGGGCAAGGCGGCCTGGATGCGGCGGGCGAGGGCGGCGGCCTCGGAAAGGTCGGCATAAGGATGGGGAGTCCAATTCCAGTGGTGTCCGTCGTGATCGAAGCGGGGAACGACATGGAAATGGAGGTGGGGAACGACTTGTCCGGCCGCGGCGCCATTGGCTTGATGGATGTTGACTCCGTCGGCCCCGAGGCCATCCTTCTGTGCTTGGGCGATGCGCCGGACCACCGCGATGACTTTGGCCAGCACCTCATCGGGGGTTTCGGAGATGAGGTTGTGGTGGGTCTTGGGGATGACCAAGGTGTGGCCTTTCACGAGGGGGCCGATATCCATGAACGCCAGAACATCCGCGTCTTCATACACTCGGATGGATGGAATTTCACCGGCGACAATTCTACAGAAGATGCAAGAATTCATGGTGCGGGCTGCTCCTGTGGCGGGGTGTAGAGGTTGGGGCGGTCGACCCGTTGGTGAATCCATCGGGCTCCCAGGCCGATGCAGAAGAGAAACAGAAGACCCATCAGGAAGAAGCGTTCGGCCGTGGTCAGGTCGAAGCAGGCCTTTACGGGCAACCAGAGGGCATCGGATGTCTCTTTCCACTTCATGCTGGCGATTGTAGGAAGGAGGGTGGGGATTGCGACTAAAAAATGACGGAATCATTCTGTCTGTTTTGAGGCTGGAAACGGGGGCCGTTGCGTGATATCTTGCCGACCTATGTTGTGTGAAAGCTGTCATCAGAATGAAGCCAGTGTCCATTTGACCCAGATCGTGGATGGAAAGGTGGCCAAGTACCACCTCTGCGAGAGCTGTGCAGAGAAGAAGGGCATCGATGTGCATGGGCAGCCGATGGATCTGGGCGGGGTATTGGCCAATTTGAAGGAACAACTGACGCAACTGAAGGGAAGCACGGAACAAGTTTCCAATGCCAAGGGCTCCATTTGTCCGGGGTGCGGAATGGCCCGCAAGGAAATCATCAAAAAAGGCCGCTTGGGGTGTGATCGGTGCTATGAATTCTTCGGGGCGGAAATGCTGCCGGTGGTGGTTTCCCTTCAGCATAGCGACCAGCATTTGGGCAAGGTGCCGCGCCATGCCTCGGACCGGATGAAGCATTCGGTGGAGCAGGCCCGGTTGCGTCGGGAGTTGGACAAGGCCGTGGCGGGGGAGAATTACGAGTTGGCGGCGCAGCTGCGGGATCAAATCAAGCTCCTGCTGGCCGAAGGACCTGTTTCATGAGTGAGCCATCCCCCATTCCAGCCCAAGCGACAGAACCCGATCTGGCGACTCGGGGCATCACGCTGAGCAGCCGTGTCCGCCTTGCGAGGAATTTGCGGGGCATTCCGTTTCCGGACAAGGCGTCGCCCGAGACGCGGGCGGAGGTTCTGCGTCGCGTGATGGAGGCGGCACGGCAAGAGCTTCCGATTCAGGAGTCGCTCGGCGATTGTGCGCCCTTGCTCCGGCAGCGCCTGTTTGAGGATCATTTGATCAGCCGGAACCTGCTGGAAGGGCGTCCGCAGTCCGCCGTGTGCATGGATGAGGCGCATGCGAGAGCGGTCATGATCAACGAAGAAGACCATTTGCGCATCCAGGCTTTGAAACCGGGACTGGCGCTTCAGGAGGCCTGGGCCGAAGCCAATGCCTTGGACGATTCGCTGGAACAGCATCTGGACTATGCCTTTTCCTCCTCGCTCGGCTATCTGACCAGTTGCCCGACCAACGTGGGGACGGGCATGCGTGCCAGCGTGTTGATGCACTTGCCTGCGCTGGTGATGTCGAACGAGATGGAACCCATCATGAATGGGCTCAATAAAATCGGATTGACGGTGCGCGGACGCTGGGGGGAGGGGACGGCTGCTCTGGGGCACATGTTTCAGGTGTCGAACCAACTCACGCTGGGAATGTCCGAGGCTCGCATTGTTTCGGATCTGGAAGAGATCGTGAAAGAGATTTCGGAGCATGAGCGGAACGCCCGCGAGCGCCTGAAGCGGGAGCGGTTTCCGTTCATTTCGGATGTGGCGGCCCGTGCCGAGGGCATTTTGCTGTCGGCACGGCTGATGACGACGCAAGAGGCATTGGAGCGGCTTTCGGAATTGCGCCTGGGGATTGCGCTTGGGCTGACCAGGAAAATCGATATGCCGACGGTGGACCGTCTGTTGCTGGAAATCCAACCTGCGCATTTGCAGGCCCTGGTGGGGCGCGACATGACGAGCCAGGAACGAGATTTGAAACGGGCGGAGCGGCTACGGACCGAGTTGCGTCGCCGCACGGCGAATAAAAGGGCAAAGAGGACGACATGAATAACTTTACTCCACGGGCTCAACAGGTGTTGCAACTGGCGCGGCAGGAGGCCGATCGGTTCAACCATGGCTATATCGGAACCGAGCATTTGCTGCTTGGGCTGATTGCCTTGGGACAGGGCGTTGCCGTGACGGTCTTGCGGCGCATGGGGCTGGATCTGGACACCGTGCGAATGGAGGTCGAGAAGGCCGTTGGCGTGGGTTCCGACATGAAGACGGTGGGGAATGTGCCCTACACTCCGCGTGTGAAGAAAGTGCTGGCGCTGGCGGGCACAGAGGCGCGATCCATGAACGTGGAGTTTGTCGGGACGGAACATATTCTGCTGGGCCTTTTGCGCGAGGGGGAGGGGGTGGCGGCCCGTGTCCTCAGCAACTTGAGTGTGGACATCGAGAAGACCCGGCAGGCCGTGATGAAGGAGCTGGATCCGAATTACGAGCCGGGAACCAAGGGCCCTCAGGAGCCCGAACTGGGCGAGCCTCCGCCGGATGTTAAGCCGCAGGGAGGAACTCAAAAAGAATCCAAGACGCCGGCTCTGTCTACGTTTGGACGCGATCTGACGGCGCTGGCCGAAAAGGGCGTGCTGGACCCTGTGATCGGTCGGGCGGATGAAATCGAGCGGGTGATGCGGATTCTGTGCCGTCGTACCAAGAACAACCCCGCCCTGCTGGGTGAAGCCGGTGTCGGAAAAACCGCAATTGCGGAAGGACTTGCGCAGGCCATCGCCAACGGAGAGGTTCCGGAATTGCTCCATGGAAAACGGGTAATTTCCCTCGATTTGGCGCTGATGGTGGCGGGGACAAAGTATCGCGGGCAATTTGAGGAACGCATCAAAGCGGTGATGGATGAGATCCGCCGCGTGAAAAACGTCATCCTGTTTGTGGATGAATTGCATAGTCTCGTGGGGGCGGGCAGTGCGGAAGGGGCCATGGACGCGGCCAATATTCTCAAGCCGGCTTTGTCGCGCGGAGAAATGCAGGTGGTGGGGGCGACCACGCTGAACGAGTACCGGAAGTTCATTGAGAAAGATGCCGCCTTGGAGCGCCGCTTCCAAAGTGTGCTCGTTCGGGAGCCCTCCCAGGAGGAGGCCGTCGAGATTCTCAAGGGCCTGCGCGGCCGCTATGAGGCACATCATCATGCACATTTTTCGGAAGAAGCCTTGTCGGCCGCCGTTCATTTATCCGCTCGGTACCTGCAAGACCGGTTTCTGCCGGACAAAGCCATTGATGTCATTGACGAGGCGGGGGCAAGGGCCCGGATCGGGTCGATGACCCGTCCCACCCACGTGAAGGACAAGGAAAAAGTCATTGCCGGGTTGTTGGCCAAGCGGAATGAAGCGATTCAGGCGGAGCGGTTCGAAGAGGCGGCACAGCTTCGGGACCAGGAGAGGAAGGCCCGTGCCGAACTGGAGATCGAATTGACGGAGTGGCGCCGGAGCCATAACGAAAAAGTGGTGGAGGTGACCGAAGATGATGTCCGCCTGATCGTATCCAAGTGGACCGGAGTTCCTCTGGAAAAGATGGAGCAGAAGGAAACGGCCAAGCTGTTGGAGATGGAAAGCGTCCTGATGAAGACGGTGATTGGACAGGCGGACGCCATTTCATCGATCTGCAAGGCCCTGCGGCGTTCGCGGGCGGATTTGAAGGATCCACGCCGGCCGATTGGTTCGTTCATCTTCCTCGGGCCAACGGGTGTTGGAAAAACCTTGTTGGCGAAATCCCTGGCGGAATTCATGTTCAACAGTCCCGAGGCCCTCATCCAGATCGACATGTCAGAATACATGGAGAAGTTCAATGCCTCGCGGCTGGTGGGGTCTCCTCCGGGCTATGTGGGCTACGAGGAGGGGGGACAGCTCACGGAACGGGTTCGTCGGCGGCCCTACTCGGTGGTGCTGTTCGACGAGATTGAAAAGGCTCACCCGGATGTGATGCACATGCTATTGCAGATTTTGGAAGAAGGGCGCCTGACGGATGGGCTGGGGCGTGCCGTGGACTTCCGCAACACCATCATCATCATGACGTCCAATATCGGTGCCGACATCGCGCGTCGAGGTTCGGGGCTTGGATTTGGCGGCCACACCGCCGAAGCGGACTATGGCAAACTGCGCGAACAGATGCTGGAAGCCTCCAAGCAGAACTTCCGGCCCGAGTTGTTGAACCGCGTGGAAGAGATCATTGTCTTCCGGCAGTTGCAGATGGAGGATGTCCGGACCATTTTGGAAATCGAAGTCGGCAAAGTGGCGGCCCGCCTGAAATCGCGTGAAATCGTGCTGTCGGTCATGCCCTCGGCCTTCGATTTCCTGATGGCCAAGGGATTCGATCGTCTCTATGGCGCGCGCCAGCTTCGCCGTGCCGTGGAGCGATTCCTGGAGAACGTGCTGGCCGAGGAAATTCTGCGGGGCAAGATTGCCAATGGCGAAATCATCGAGGTCGAGTCCGGCGAGGACAAGTTGGATTTTCATCCGCCCAGAGGGCTGCTGGAGAGCAAGTCTTCATCCGACGATGCGGCGGAGGCCAAGCCTGCGCGCCGGCGGAAGAAGGGAGAGGGAGCGGAATGAGTTTTCGCATTCAAAACACCCTGACTCGCCGGCTGGAGGACTTTGTCCCGTTGGAGGCGGGGCATGCCCGCCTGTACACGTGCGGGCCCACTGTCTACAACTTTGCGCACATCGGAAATTTCAGGGCCTATGTGTTCGAGGACCTTTTGCGCCGCTGGCTCAAGTTCAAGGGATACCGCGTCACGCAGGTGATGAACCTGACGGATGTGGATGACAAGACCATTCGCGATTCCCAAAAAGCAGGAAAATCACTCGGTGAGTTCACGGCGATGTACGCGCAGGCGTTCTTTGAGGATGTCCGGACCCTAAACATCGAGCCTGCCGAGCATTATCCGGCGGCCACGGCACATATTCCGGAGATGATTTCCATCATTTCCACGTTGATGGAAAAGGGATATGCCTACCGCTCCGAGGATGGTTCGATCTATTTCAGCATCGATAAATGGCCAACCTATGGAAAGCTGGCGCATTTGGACAGGGAAGGCATGCGGTCCGGGGTTCGGATTTCATCCGATGAATACGAGAAGGAAAATGTCGCCGACTTTGCGCTTTGGAAGTCGTGGGATGAGAAGGACGGGGATGTGGGCTGGGACTCTCCGTGGGGGCGCGGACGTCCTGGCTGGCATATTGAGTGTTCGGCCATGAGCCAGAAATATCTGGGGGCAAGCTTTGATATCCACACGGGAGGAATCGACAACATCTTTCCCCATCACGAGGACGAAATCGCCCAGAGCGAGGCGGCCAATGGGAAGCCGTTTGCCACCTATTGGATGCATTGTGCCCACCTAATGGTGGATGGGCACAAGATGTCCAAGTCGCAGGGCAATTTCCACACGCTGCGGGATGTGTTGGCGCGTGGCTACTCGGGGCGGGAGGTTCGCTATGAGTTGCTGGCGACGCACTACCGCGCCCCACTGAATTTCACGTTTGGCTCGCTCGACGCCGCACGGACGGCCCTTCGCCGAGTGGATGAGTTTGGAACGCGTCTCGCGGATGCGGCGGGTGGCGCGGCTGAAGGAAGGTTGCCGGCGTGGGCGCAGGCTCAAGCCGATCGTTTTGAATTGGCGATGGATGATGATTTGAATGTCTCAGCGGCGCTGGCGGCCCTTTTTGACCTCATTCGAGAGGGAAATGCCGCTCTGGATGCCAAGGGATTGAGTACGGAGGAGGCTCTTGCCCTACGCGAACTGTTGAAAAAGTGGAATAGCGCATTGGGCGTGCTGGAAAAACCTGTGGAGGCCATCCCTGCGGCCGTGCAGGGTTTATTGTTGCGCCGACAAGCGGCCCGGTCCCAGAAGGAATGGAAGATGTCCGATCTCCTGCGCGACGAGATTATGACCCTTGGCTGGATCGTCAAAGACACCCCGAAGGGGCAAGTGGCGACAAAAGCCTGAAGAGGATGGGCTGGAAGGCAGCAAGAAGGGATTTCGGCATTCGTGCCGACTGGATTTCGACTGGAGGATTTGAATGAGCAAAGGGAGGTTGATTACATTCGAGGGGCCCGAGGGGGCGGGGAAAAGTACACAGGCAGCCATGTTGATTTCGCGGCTGGAGGCCCGTGGCATCGAAGTCATCTATACTCGCGAACCGGGCGGGACAAAACTGGGAGAGGCTATCCGTGGCATTTTGCAATACAATGCCGCAGGAGAAGACCCTTGCCCCGTGAGCGAGGTTCTTCTGTTCGAGGCCAGCCGTGCGCAATTGGTTCGCCATGTGATCGAGCCGGCTCTGAACAGAGGGGCCTGGGTGCTGTGCGACCGTTTTGCGGATTCCACGACAGCCTACCAGGGGTTTGGACGAGGGTTTTCCGTGGAACTGATGGAAACGATCAATCGTTTTGCCATTGGCGCGGCGGTGCCCGACATGACGATCCTGCTGGATGTGAACGTCAGCCTGGGCATGCAGCGGTGCGCCAAGCGCCAGGTCGGCAAGAAGATCCAGTTCGACCGAATCGAAAGCGAAGCTCTGGAATTCCACGAAAAGGTGCGCCAGGGCTATTTGGAGCTGGCGAGGCGCTTCCCGGAACGGTTCCGCAAGGTGGATGCCATGCGCCATGCCGAGCCGATCGGGGAAGATATTTGGAAGCTGGTGTGCGATGCCTTTTTCCAAAAAGATTGAGGCCGCGCTTGGAAATTTCCGCCGTGCCTTTGCGGTGGGGCGGATGCCGCATGCCTTGATGGTTTCGGGCCATCCCCGTGGGGCGGGCTCGGATTTCGCAGAAGCTCTGCTGGGTATGGTGTTTCGAGAAACGCAAGCCAACAAGATCCGTCAGAATGTCGACATCCAGTGGATTGAGCCCGAGAGCAAGTCCCGGCAAATCCGCGTGGAGGAACAAATCCGGCCCCTGATCGATTTTTTCAGCATGACCTCCTATGCGGGAGGCTGGAAGGCGGCTGTGATCTTATTTGCCGACCGGATGAACCTGAACGCCCAAAATGCGTTGCTCAAGACTCTGGAGGAGCCTCCTCCGCAAAGCCTGCTGGTGCTGGTGACGGATTCGCCGGCGACCCTCCTGCCAACCATTCGCTCCCGTTCCCAGTATGTGGACGTGACGGAAGACAGCCGTTCCCTCGATGCCGCTTGGGTTCCCGTTGTGATGGATCTTCTTCGGCATCCGCCCGTTCGGCAAGGATGCGAAATGATTTCGTGGACGGATCGCCTCACGGCTCCCTTGCGGGAAATGGAAGAACTCGCCAAGGCGGAGGAGGCGGAGAGTGAAAAGGAGTCGGAAGGCACGAAAGCCGCCAAGGAAATCATCGAAGGCCGGATCGCGGCCCGGGTGAAGGAAATGCGCGAGGAGATTCTGCGGACGATTCAGCTCTGGCAGCGCGATGTCATGGCGCTGGCCAGCCAGGCTGAAGCCGAGCCAACCAACTTTCCGAGTGAAGTGGCCTATCTGGCCGAGCAGGCGGATGGCTTGTCGTTTGCTGAAGCCGCTGCTCGCGTCTCCGTTGTGGATGAAGTGCGAGAGTTGCTGGAGCATAACATCCGGAGTGCGGTAGCGTTGCCCCGGTTGGCCCGTGCCCTTTCCAGACCTTTGGACCGCTGAGCGAAGGATGCGAAACCAGGGGCTTTAGGCTGAGACGAATTTGCCAAGCTCCTGAATGAGCCGGTTGGCTTCGCCAAGGAAGAAATCCATCCGTGCACCCAGAGCCTCCAGGTCTCCCTTGTGGCCGAGGTGTTCCATTTCGATGGCCAAGGCACGCAGGGCTTCGCCTCCGACATTGGCGGAAGCTCCCTTGATGCTATGGATTTGGCGTGTGGCGGTGGCGATGTCACCTTCGATCAGTTGTTGCTTCAGCAGTTCAATCTGCTGTGGAATGTCTTGGCAGAAGCTTTCGCAGATCATCTTGGCCAGGGGCAGGTCGTCCATCAGGCGTTGCATCATGCCCTCTTTGTCGAAGACGGGTGGTTCCACGACCTCCGGATGAGATTGGATGGGGGGAGGAGACGAAGCCATGGCGGTTTTATTTGCTTTTGGGTTCAACCAACGTTCCAGGGTCGTCCGGATGGCATCGATATTGAGAGGCTTGGTGATATAATCATCCATTCCGGCGTCCAAAAAACGCTGGCGATCGCCTTGCATGGCGTGAGCGGTTAGGGCGACAATGGGAATTCTGGAAACTGGATGGTCAGGGGAGGGGCCCGATGCCTTCCCGGAACGGATTTTGCGGGTTGTCTCGATTCCATCCATGACGGGCATCTGGATATCCATGAAAATGATGTCGTAGGGCTTGGAAGAAAGGGCTTCCAGTGCCATTTTCCCGTTGCCAACCACATCGGCACGAAGACCGCATTTGCCGAACATGCCTTGGGCAACGAGCTGATTGACTTCATTGTCTTCTGCCAGCAGGATTCGGATTTCCCGTCCGCCGAAACAATTCGTGTTTTTCGTGCCATCCGGTGAAGGTGGGTGCCGGGTGGCATGGTTATTTTTCTGGATTTGGACTTCAAAAGGAATGCAAAACCAGAAATCGGAACCGACTCCGGCAGAGCTGATGACCCCGATGGAGCCGTTCATGAGTTCCACCAGTTGCTTGCAAATGGCCAAGCCAAGGCCGGTTCCGCCATATTTGCGTGTCGTGGAGGGATCCACTTGGGAGAACTTGTTGAACAAGAGATCCTGCTTGTCCTGTGGAATCCCGATGCCGGTGTCCTTGACCGAAAATCGCAGGAGGGTAGAAGAGGGGTTTTGATGGGCGGCAGGCGGGATGGGAACGTTGGAAACGCGAATCGTGATGCTTCCTTGAGCCGTGAACTTGATGGCATTGCCCACCAGATTGTTAAGAATCTGGCGCAACCGGGCGGGATCGCCTCGCAAAAGAGTGGGGACTTGCGGTTCCAGTTTGCAGGCGAGTGCGATATCCTTGCTTTTGGCCCTTGCGCCCATGGTGTCAATGACTTCCTGCAGGGTCTTTTCCAGATCCAAGTCTGTGATTTCGACGGCCAGCTTTCCGGCCTCGATCTTGGAATAGTCCAGAATGTCGTTCAGGAGAGTGAGCAACGAGTCGCCACTGGAGCGAATAATCTCGGCATACCGCCGCTGGTCCTCGTTCAGGGGAGTGTCGAGCAGGAGAGAGGTCATGCCGATGACCCCGTTCATGGGGGTTCGGATTTCATGGCTCATGTTGGCGAGGAAGTCGCTCTTGGCCACATTGGCGACTTCGGCTTGCATGGCCATTTGGTTTGCCCGGGCCATGGCTTCTTCCATCTCGATGTTGGCATCGAGCAAGGCGTTCTCTGTGTTTTTCCTTTCGGTGATATCGGTGGCGACGCACAAAATGGCCGGCTTTTCGCAACCCGGATGGGAATAGGGCATTTTCATTGTTTGGAACCAGCCGAGGGAGCCGTCTTTCTTCCGGATGCGTTCGTTGGGAACGAGAAGAGGGGCGCCGGATTCGATGACTTTGAGTTCGGTTTTGCCGTATTCGACGATCAGATTCTCCGGTGTTCCCAGTTGGGATTCCGTTTTGCCGACGACCTCTTCCGGGCTGAGATGGAACACTTCGGCCATGGCCCAGTTGACCATCAGGAAGCGACCCTCCATGTCCTTCGCGAAAATATAGGCAGGAACAAGGTCAATGACTTCACGAAGCTGGCGGCCCAAGCGTTGCATCTCATCGGCGACATGCTTGCTTTCCGTGATGTCGGTATGCGAACCGGCCATTCGAATGGCGGCGCCGTTATCATTGCGAACGGCTTCTCCGCGCGAGCGGATCCAGCGGTAGGTTCCGTCTTTGTGAAGCAATCGGAATTCCAAATCGTATTTCTGATCCAATCCGGCCAGATACCGCTGAACTTTTTCCTGAAGGAAGGGCTTGTCATCGGGGTGGATCCGGGATTCAAACGAGGCATATTCGTTGGGAACTTCGTCGTCCCGATATCCCAATTGCTCCTTCCATTTGGCGGAAAGAAACAACTCGTTGGTTGTGATGTTCCAATCCCAGATCCCATCGTTGCTGCCCCAGACCGCGAGGGCAAACTGCTCTTGCGAAAGTGCCAATTCTATTTCGGCCTGCTTGACTTCCGTGATGTCGGAGATGTAGCCGTTCCAGAGGACGCTCTTGTCCGGTTGGGGGATGGGGTCGGCGACTCCCCGGAGCCAGCGTGTCCCCCGGGTGGGCAAAACAACCCGGAACTCGCACTGCCATGGAGACAGGTTTTCACCGGAGGAGAGAAGGCTTGCACGAACACGCTCATAATCCTCCGGGTGTGCCCGGGAATGCGCCTTTGAACCGTCATGGCGAATTTCTTCGGGCTTCACCTCGTAGAGATCCCAGATATGGTCGGAGGCAAAGGGGAACTCGTCGTGCCCGTCGGGGAAGAGCTGATACTGAAAGACGACGCCTGGCACCTGCTGGGCCAGCATGCGCACCTGCTCGTTGCTTTCCGCAAGAGCCTCCTCTGCGTATTTCCGCTCGGTAATGTCTTCGGCGGACACCACGACATATTCTACAGAGCCGTCCGGGCGCAATTTCGGAGTTTTCTGGAGGGAAAACAGGTGCAGTTTTCCCTTGCCATTATCGATCCATTCTTCCGCACGCACTGTTTTGCCGGTTCGGAAGACTTCGATATTGCTGAGGCGGGAGATTTCGGCGACGTCGGCGGGCATGACCTCGAACAGGTTTTTATTGGCCAGATCCTCTTTGCGAACGCCGAAGAAGGAGGCGTGTGCTTGGTTCACTCCGCCATAGGTGTGATCGTCGGTCAGATACCAGACTTGCGTTTGGATATTGTCGAGCAGGATGCGCCGCTCCTCCGATTCCCGGGCGAGAGCTTCCAGGGCCCGTGTACGGTTCATGGCGGCGGTGGCGATGCCTGTCACCACCTGAAGCATGGCGATTTGTTCATCGGGCCATGTGTAGGCTTTTCGGACAGAATCCAAAACCAGCAGGCCGATCAGCTCCCCCTTTTCCGTGGCCATGGGAAGGCTCAGTAGCGACTGGATGGACTGGGCCATGAACTCCGCGCGTTCGACAGACGCTTCTTCGGGCATTTCGCTTACGCGGGGGATATGGATGGGTTTTCCTAGGTTCAGTTGGCCCATCCACCATGGGGCGTTTTGGGTGGGATAGTCCTGGAGCCGGTGCTTATGGGAGGGCGCGCCAGGAGCGCACCATTCATGGGTTTGGTTCATTATCGAACCATGGCATGAAAATTGAATCACGGTACAGCGGTCCACGCCAAACAGACTGCCAATCCGGGAGAGCATATCGTCGAAAACGACACCCAAAGTGTCGGTGGTGGCGGCAAGGAAACGGGCGGAGATTTCCGAAACCATTTTTTGGAAATCGAGATTGAAGCGGATTTGATTGGTGGCCCGCTTGCGTTCGGTGACATCGGAAAAGATGCAGGCGAATTGTTTGGCCACGGGACGAAATGCGGTCACTTGAAACCACTTGGAAAGAGCATGGGAATAGTTCTCGAGGAAAATGGGTTTCCCGGTCAGGGCCACCTGGCCGTAGACTTCAATCCAATACGCTTCGGTGGTGGGCATGACCTCCAGAACCGTCTTGCCCAGAATGTCGCTCGCTTTCAGTCCGGTGATGCGCTCAAAAGCGGGATTGACGGCCAGAAAGCGATAGTTGACCGGGCGGCCCTGTGCATCGCAAATGATTTCGTGCTGGGCAAATCCGTCGAGCATCTGGTTGAAAAGCGTGTGATAGTTTTCTTCCAGAACATGCTCTTCGGTTCGGTCTCTCATGGACGCAAACAGGACCTGCCTTCCCTTGATCGAAGACGGGGTCAGGATGATTTCGGCAAAGAATTCCTGGCCATCCATGCGGCGATGAGTCCATAGGAATTGTAGGTGCCCCGTTTGAAGGGCTTTCTTCATGTTGGCCTGTGCCAGTTCCGCGGAAGGAACTCCGTTGGGTTGAAACTCGGGGGAAAAGTCGCTGGGGGCCAGTCCGACGAGCTGTTCGCGCGTGCCTTTCAGGATTCGCTCTGTTTCCCGGTTGCAGTCCACCATGCGGCCATCGGAAAGGATGAAATAGGCATCGGGTGAATCGGCGAACAGGATTCGGTGCTTGTGTTCGCTCTCGCGCAATTCTGTTTCCCGGGCGAGAATTCCCTTGTCGGTGCGGCGCAGGAGAACCCAGACGAATCCCAGAAGGGCCATCAAGACCACGCCGCTTGAAATGCCGGAAACAAAGAGAAGCTGGTGGAAACTGGCTTTGGCCATCGATATATCGGTCATGATGAGCAGGCACCCCACGGAGGTGCCGGAGGCGTCGGCAAGGGGTTTGGAGGCCACACGCCAGAATTTCCCATGGACCTCGATTTCCTGGTTTGCCCTATCCAAATGCCCGCGGACCGGGTCGTGATCCAACACGGGATTAAAGGCTTCCGGCAAGGGGGCTTGCGAGGTGGAGATGAGGACGCTGTGGGGAAGGCGATCCCAATCGACGCTGGCGTTTGCCATTTGCATGCTCTCGGTCCACTGATGACGGTCGATACTTGTCTTGTGAAGAAGCACGGCCCATTCGCCGGCCATTCGCCGTTGCATTTCATGGAAGATGTCCGGGAGATCCTTTCCCAATTCCACATAGCCGACCACGGTCCCATCTTGGTAAATGGGTTGAACCACGCGAAGGACAAGGGTGCCGAATTTGCCGATCTCAAGGCCGGATGTTGTTTCACCCGTACGCTCTGCCTGCAGGGCAGTGAAACGGTCGATGGTGTCTCCATGGATGGCAGGGCGGTGGAGCCGAAGGAGGCAAATCCTCCGGGTGTCATAGAACAAAAAGTGGGTCAGGTGATCGGCTTGCTTCATCTGCTCGAACACGGGTTGCCAGTCTGCCTGCAGATGCTGGACATTCTTTTCCTTCAGATCATTTCGCAGGGAAGTCGATGAGGCGATGACCTGGAGGGCCATGGTGATTCCGGAAGCTTGACGATCCAGGTCGGCTTGGATTTCGTCATTCATGGTTGTTTCGCCGGATAGAACCTGATCATTCAGGAAAGTTCGATATAGCTTCAACAGAAGGCCGCCCGCGCCCAGCAGCATAAGCGACAGGACGGCGGCCAGAGGCAGGAGGAGATGGCCCATAACCGGTCGGGTGTGCGCGGAGGATTGGCTGTGGACGGCCAGCCCGATCATGCACAGTACCCACATCGCCCAGATCAGGCCGATGGGCATGGCGGCGCGGGCAGCCAGACTCCATTTCCAGTCGTGGACCTGGACATCGAGGCCAATGACGGTGGGAGGGCGGCCTGGCTGGGATGGGAGCAAGGGGACAAATGCGCTGACAAAGGTCCCGTACTCGTCTGTGAAGGGGCTGACGGTGATGGGCTCGCAAGTGGTAAAAACGTCCAGCAGTTCAGGAGGGGGATTCAAGTAAGGCGTGCCAGGGGGGGAGGCGGCCGGGTCGTTGGGAGGAATGCTTTCCGGGCCGAAATAGAGGGTGTTGTCCCGTTGTTTCAGGCTATAGATGGAGACACAGTTATGGGAGGACACCCAGCTTAGCCGCAGGGAAGAAACCAGTTCCTTCATTCGGCGATTCAGGTTCTGGAACTCAGGCAAGGCTTCGTCACTGGATGTGAACGACAGGGAATCCACCTGGTTCGCCTCGAGAGCCTGCGTCACCAGCCGCGCACTTTGCAGCAATTCTTCCCGCATGCCGTCGCCGATCCGTTGCACCAGCCATGTGGAGAGAAGGGCGGCGAGGAGGGTCAACCCTGCCACAACAAGCGGAATGCGTACTCCATGCGATGGAACAACGCTTCTCATGCAGGGTGCTGAATCTCGAGCGCATCGAGGATCTTGTCCATCAGGAGCTTCCGGGTGAAGGGCTTCTGGATGAAATGAACCCCCGCATCCAGCATGCCGTGGTTGGCGAGGACATCGGCGGTGTGGCCCGACATGAACAGGCGTTTGATATTCGGACAGAGCGAATGCAGTGTCCGGGCCAGATCCCGGCCATTCATTTCAGGCATGACCACATCGGTGACCAGTAAGTCGATTCTCCCCGCGTGGTCTTGAGCCAAGCGAATGGCTTCGCCGGAGGAGCCAGCCGCCAGTACCGTGTAGCCCTGGCGCTGGAGCATGTTCTTGGTCATGGTCAGGATGGCGGGTTCATCTTCCACCAGCAGGATGGTTTCGGCGGACGGCTTATGCGAAGAGGGGGCTGCGGATTCCGGCTGGGAAGAGGAGACAAGTCCGTGCCGGGGAAGATAGACATGAAATGTGGTTCCTTGGCCCGGTGTGCTCTGGACATCGATCATGCCGTGGTTCTGTTTGACAATTCCATACACGGTTGCCAGACCGAGGCCGGTCCCTTTCCCCAGTCCCTTTGTCGTGAAAAAGGGTTCAAAGATCTGGGCGATTGTTTCGGCGTCCATTCCGCAGCCGGTATCCCGAACCGAAAGTCGCACGTATTCACCGGGGCGGATTCCCACATGACCCGTGCAGGCGGTTTCGTCGAAAACCTGGTTGCGGGTTTCGATCTGAATCCGGCCTCCGCTGCCGATGGCGTCGCGTGCATTCACGCAGAGATTCACCAGAATTTGGTCAATCTGCGAGGGGTCCATCTTCACCGGACCGATGTCGGCGCCGGGATTCCACTTCAATTCGATTTGCTCGCCGATGAGGCGTTGGATCATCTGGAGCATGCCTTCGACCGTTTCGTTGAGGTGGAGTATCTTGGGGGCCGCCGTTTGCTTCCTTGCAAAGGCCAGCAGTTGCTTGGTCAGGCCGGCAGAGCGTTCGGCGGCCTTTCGGATTTCCTGCAAGTCCGAGTGAATCGGCTGGCTGGGGGGGGTGTTTTCGAGTGCCAGTTCGGCGTGCCCCATGATCACGCCCAGCATGTTGTTGAAATCGTGGGCCACACCGCCCGCGAGCCTGCCGATGGATTCCATCTTCTGGGCCTGGAGGAGTTGGGCTTCCAATTTTTCCTTTTGCTCCTCTTCCAGCTTGTGCGCGGTGACGTCGGTTCCCATCACCAGGATTTGCATGGGGGTACGGTTGGCGTCGAGCAAAACGCTTGCCCGGTGGTTCACCCATTTGAATGATCCATCCTTGTGGAGGACCCGTGTTTCAAAATGGTAGGAGTCTACTTTGCCTTCACGGGTATCCTGCAACGCTTTTTGGATGTCGGACCGGTCATCTGGATGCAAAAGATCCAAGGCGCTCCGGCCCCTCAATTCATCGAATTTGTAGCCCAGGCTGTGGGTATAGGATGGATTGCAGTATGTGTAACAGCCGTTCATGTCCAGCAAGCTGATCATGTCGAAGGCGTTTTCCGTGATGGAGCGAAAGAGAGACTCTCTTTTTGACAATTCCTCTTCCGCCTGCTTCCGCTCGGTGATGTCCCGGGAATATCCCGTGGTGCCGATGGGATTTCCTTTGTCGTCAAAGACCGATTTCTTGAAGGTTTCAAACCAGCGGATCTGCCCCTGAACGGGAATGGACTCTTCATCGGTGAAGGGCGCCGCACTGTGCATGGTGCGGTGATCATCGGCCCTGTATTTTTCCGCAACTTCCTGAGGCCAGATATCCAGGTCTGTTTTGCCAACCACCTGTTCCGGAGTCTCCAATCCACAGGTCGCGGCAAAGGTTTTGTTGACCATCAGGAAGCGGCTTTCGGCATCCTTCAGCCAGACGAGTCCCGGCTGGTTTTCAATGATGGCGCTCAAATAGCTCTCCCGCTGTCGGAGGGCGGATTCCGCCAGTCTGCGTTCCGTGACATCAATGGTGTAACCCGCCAGCAAGGTCCGCCCATCCCGGATGATTGGAAACTTGATGGTGATGTATGACTTTCCGTTCAGCTCTTCATCCAGTTTCAACACCTTGCCGTTGCTCACCACCGCCCAGTCATCGGCCGAAATTTTGGCCGCGAATTCGGGAGGAAACAGTTCTTCCATGGTCTTGTTCGCCATTTGGGAGCCGGGAACACCGACCATTTGTTGGAAATTCTCGCTGGCAACCAGAACACGGCTCTGGGTTGCGGAGACGTCCTTGATATAGGTGTAAATGGGGGAGTAATGCATGAGCAGAGAAAGGATTTCCTGGTTCTCCGCCAGTTGTTCGTTTGCCCTTTTGTGTTCGGCGTTTTTCTTTTCGATCAGGGCGGGAAGCCGCATGAGCGACTGTTCCCGCCTGGCTTTAGCGCAAAGCTCCAGAAGATAATCGGGGTGGAAGGGTTTATGCACATAGGCGGCCGCCCCCATTTTCATCCAGGCCACCGACAGGGCGGGTTCGAGATCCCCGGTCATCATGATGCAGGAGCAATCGGGATGCCCGGCACGGATCTGTTCCAGAAGGGAATCGCCATGTCCATCGGGCAGGTGGTAATCGATCACCGCCAAGTCAAAGGTCCCTTGGGCGAAGGCGGCGGTGGCCTCCTGAAGCGTGAGGGCCGTGTCGACCCGGTAGCCTTCCGCGGAAAAGGCATGACGGAGAAGCGAACCCAGCATGTCGCAGTCGTCCACGATCAAGACGCGCAAAGGCAGGGACTTGCTCTCCCCTCGCAGAATCGCTTCCACCTGGGTGGCAAAGCGGTGAAGTTCCACGGGGGCCGCCAAAAAAGCGTCGGCTCC
>CAYNHA010000089.1:0-3746 GCA_964397035.1 uncultured Verrucomicrobiota bacterium | reverse complement strand
AGAGGCGCAGCCGCTGTGGCAGGGCATCGCGGACCGGGTCTTCCCGCCCGGCGAGGAAGACGGGCGGGTGCTCGACCGGCCCGACGAACTGGTTTTCCGGTTCACGGAGGCGTTCTACGGCGACTACGCCGAGGACACGTTTGAAAACGCCAAGCAACGGCTCGAAGACCTCGAGGAACTGATGACGTTTTCCGCGAAGTACAAGAACACGGCGGAATTCCTGAGCGAAATGGCGCTGCTGACCAATCTCGACGCCGAGCAGAACCTGCACGCCGCCACGCCGGCGGGGGCGATCCGGCTGACGACGGTGCACCAGGCCAAGGGGCTGGAGTGGAAGGCCGTCTTCGTGCTGTGGCTGGTGGACGGGATGTTCCCGGCGGCGAAATCCCTCGAAGAAGCCGCCAACGAGGCCGAAGAGCGCCGCCTGTTCTACGTGGCGGTGACGCGCGCGAAGGATTACCTGTGGCTGTGCGCGCCGCGCCTGCGCAAGGCGCGCGACGGCGGCGTCATGATGTGCATGCCCTCGCGCTTCCTCGACGAGATCGATCCGGAGCTGCTGCAGATCGACAAGGCGGGCGGTTTCGCCCCGCCGCCGCGCTGGAACCGGTGGTAGGGGAAGCATCGCGGATGCGGCGGTCGCCCCCCACGGCCTTGTGCCGTGGGAAGCGAAGTTGGCTCCCCCACGGCGCAAGGCCGTGGGGCCCGCGGGCGACAGCCGGGGGGCGCCGCGCCTAGAAACTCCAACATGTGCCAGCCGTTCCGTTTCCTCGACGAAATCGATCCGGAGCTGCTGCAGATCGGCCAGGCGGGCGGTTTTGTGCCGCCGCCGCGCTGGAATCGGTGGTAGGACCCGGCGGGGACGCCGGCCTATTGCTTCTCGGCGTAGAAATCGCCGATCCCGACCTTGGTTCCGTTGGTCGCGCCCCAGAAATAATCGCCGACCATTTCGCCGTCGCCCACGAGGGCATGCCCGGCGGCGAGCGCGATTTTGGAATCGGCCGTGCCGGCCAGCAAGGTGAAGACGAAGAACTCGTTGGTGACCTCGCCGGACAAGGAATACTGGACGGCGCTGACGGTGCCCGAACCTGCGACGTCGCTCCCGGTCTGGACCAGCGTCAGGGTGAGGTTGGTGGTGACGGGGGCGGCGTTCGTGGTGCGGCCGAACTCGGTGCCCGTGAAGGTGCGCGCGTAGCCCTCGTTGAGCATGAACCGCCACGTGCCGGCCACGTCGGCCGGCGCCGGCGGGGGCACGTTGGTCACGACGAAGATGTTGGTCGTGACGTTGACATTGGTCGAGACGTTGACGTTGGTCGAGATGAAGACGTTGGTGGTGACCACGATGTTGGTCGTGGTGAAGTCGTTGATGCCGTCGTTGGTCGTCGTGAGGGTGATTTTGTTGGTGACGGTGATGAGGTTGGTGATGACGACGAAGTTGCTGATGGTGGTGTAGTTCGTGATGGTGCTGGTGACGTAATTCGTCCGGACCGAGTTGGTCGAGGGGGCCACTCCCGCCAGACCGTAGAGCCTGAAGTTCCATGCGGCGCTGGACTTCTTGAAGAAGGCCGCATAGTTGGTGACGGTGTCGCCCTGGTTGTCCTGCATGTGGACGTAGGGCACGTAGAGCGTGCCGTCGGGGAAATACCACGCCTCGTTTTCCGCGGAGGCCGCCGGAGCGGACGCGAACACCAGCGCGGCGAGAAGACCCAAGACAACGGCATGCGATTTCATGACGCCATGCTACCCCCGTCGGCCGTCGGGGTCAAGCGGGGGGCTGGGGCGGGGCGGAGCCGGCCGCGGATGGGGTGCCCGCGTCCGGCGGCGGATCGTCGGCGCTCTCGAATTTCGGATACAGCTTCTCGACGCAGTCCGGGCACAGCCCATGGGAGAACATGGCGTTGGAATTCTTCTGGATGTAGATTTCCAGCTGGTTCCAGTAGCCCTTGTCGTCGCGGATTTTCTTGCACGAGGCGCAGATGGGGATCAGGCCGCTGAGGGTGCGGACGTTGGCGAGGGCTTCCTGGAGGCGTTTGGTTTCCTGCCGGAGGGCGGCGGTGCGGTCCCGGACCTGGACTTCGAGGGTGTCCTTGTGGAGGCGCAGTTCGGCGTTGAGGTCCTGGAGGGCGGCCGTGTGGGTGCGGTAGACGTGCGCCAGCAGGAGCAGCAGCGGCGCGCCGGCGAAGAAGAAGAACAGGGCGACGGCTGCCGAGTGCAGGAGATTCCGGCGAAGCAGGGCATCGATGTCGCTGATGTCGCGGTCGGCGCAGGCCAGATAGCGGCGGCCGCCGGGCGAGCGCTGCGGCAGGGCGACGGAGCGGAACGTGCCCCACTGGTCGGTGTAGTCGACGAAAACGGTCCGGTTTTCGCGCCAAGCCGCGACGAATTCCTCGGGCACGTCCTCGTAGGGATAGAAGTACCAGGAGTCGAGTTCCTTGGCTTCCTCCTCGGTGACGGACGGGGCGGAGAAGAAAAACGCGCCGTCCTTTTCGACGAGCGTGTAGACCCACTTGAAGCCGGACTCGACGCCGAAATCCGTGACGAGCTTGCGGTTGCGGAGCTCCTCGTCCTTGGCGATGGAGTCTTGGGCGAGGGCGCGGTCGTGGAAATCGGGGGCGAGGAGATATTTCAGGGAGCGGGCGGCCTGCAGGAGGTTGGAATCGATTTCGGCCAGCAGCGCGGTCTTGTGCTCGCGGTAGGACCAGACGGCGTAGCCGGCCACCGCGAGGGCATAGACCAAAATGCAGGCGAAACGCAGGAAGAGCGAACCCGATTTCCGCCATTCGCCGTCGTTCGAATTCTGGGTGTTCATAAGCCGCGCCTTGTCTTAATGAAAATATAACAATTGGCGCCGATGGCAAGGCGAAACAGAAGAAAATCACTTGAAAAGGTTCACCTCGTTTGGGACCTCCGACGGCAGCGGAAAGCCGCCGGTCCATGGGGTCCGACGGGAAGGGCGGCATCCTGTCGTCATTTTTTGCGCAAAGGATTACACGTCAATGAAACGGAGATGCACCACGCAAGAATAAGGCGGCGAAGGAATTAGGTTGTCGGCGGCGGCGCGGCTTCGTCGGCCGGCTCGGATCTGGGAGCGGACTCGCGGTAGCGGGCCAGCGCGCCCACGACGGTGGCGACGGGGATCATTTCCGTGCCGGGGATCATGCAATAGATGCCGGCGAGCAGCGCGCAGAGGAGGGAGGGTTTGCGATCGAGACCGAGGGCCCGGCCCATCCAATAGCCGGCGAAGCCGCCGATGGGCAGACCGAGGTACATGCCGATCGGCCCGAAGGTGGCCAGATCCACGAAATCGATGACGAGCCCCGCCACGACCGGCCCGAACGCGCGGTTCAGGCGCTGGGCTTGGGAGGGTTTAGACTGGACGGGCGCGGGGTTTTCCATGGTGTTCATCCGAGGAGGTTCCGCATCGGCTCGAAGCCGCGGGCGTGGAGGTCGAGAAGGCCGCGGGGTTGGCTTTCGGCGAACCAAAGGGGGGCGAGGGCTTTTTCGAGTTCGTCGAGGAGGGGGCGGGTCTGCGAAGAAGGCGCGCCGGAAGCGACGAGCGCGCCGAACTGCAGGAACCGGCACGCAAGCGCAAGCTGCGCGTGGTCGGTTTCGTCGGCCCATTCGGTGGCGCGGAGCTTGGAAAATCCTTCCGCCCAGGCCGGAGCTTGCGTGGCGATATCGCGCAACGGGGCGGGATCGGCCGGCGGCGGCACGTTTTTCAGCGGCGCGAACGGCCACGCGGCGACGGC
>CAYNHA010000088.1:0-11313 GCA_964397035.1 uncultured Verrucomicrobiota bacterium | reverse complement strand
TGCCGCATAGTGCACATACCGCATGGCCCGCAGAGGCTCGATGAGGCGCGTTTGAGCATCCTCGTACTCCGCAAACAACTCATAGCCCTCCAGCAGCAGGTCGAATTCCGGACGCGCCGCGGGCAGGCGGTCCGGCAGCAGCATCCAGAAATCCTGGACGGCCGGTCCCATCGCCATGTCGTCGAAATCAATGGCATGGAACCCCTCCCCGGGACGCCAGAGCAGGTTCATGCGGTGCAAATCCCCGTGCAGTCGCTGCACCTCCACCCCGTCGAACAGCGGCGCAATCCGATCCAGGACGCGCTGCGCCGTTTCCAAATAGCGCCCTTCCACCTCCCGGGGAATCGCCCCGGAATCCCGCAAAAACTCCAGATGCATACGCGACGACTGCCGGGGATCCATCGTCAACCGGTGTTCCGCCTTCCGCCCCCTCCCCACCTGGTGAATGCGCCCCAGCAAGCGGCCGATCTGCCGCCATTCCTCTCGCGAGGGCTCGTCGCACGGACGCCCCCCCATGCGCGGGAACACCGCAAACACGATGCCCGCCTCCTCGTGAAGCGTGCCCCCGGCCGCATCGGCCAGCGGCGAAACCACCGGCACCTCGGCCCCGGCCAGTTCCAGCAGGAAATCCTGCTCGTCCTGCAACGCGGCGCGCGTCCAGCGGCCCGGTCGGTAGAACTTGGCGATAAGGAAACCGCCGTCCTCCATCCCCACTTCATAGACGCGGTTGATGTACGAGGCCAGCGGACGGCACACCCCCGAGGCCCTCCGGCCCGCCACCCGCTCCGTGCAGTCCATCACCACGTCGGGCGTCAGCGCAGCAAACCCGGCGGCGACGGCAGAATCCGGCATTCCCCGCCTACCTCGCCAAGCCCGGCAGATTCGGCAACTCGCCGCCCTGCCAGGGACCGGGCGCCGCCGGACGCGGCGCCTGCCGCGGGAAAAGGGCCCGGAACTCGCGGTTGCTGGCCAACGGCTGGAACCGCTGATCCTTCAAAATCGCCTCCCGCGCCTGGTCGCCTCCCAGGTTGATGGCCTCCCGCGCGGCCTGCACCGCATCGGCCTCGCGGTTCAGGAACGCATAGGCCGCCGCCAAATCCAGCCACACGTCCAGATTCCCCTTCTCGCGCCGCGTGTACTGCTCCAGCGCAAACACCAGACCATCGATGCGCTGGTCCGTCGCGAAAAGCCCCGCCAGCGACAGCACATGCTGAAGCGGCAGGTTGGGGTCGGAAATCAACCGCGAGGCCAACTGCTGATAGGCCCCCTGCATCCCCGACAGGCGGTAGATGGAAACCAGCTCCAGCGCCTCGTCGGCGGACAGCGACTGCGTCTCCTGCTGCTTTTTCTCGATTTCCATGCGGCGCGCACCCATGCGGCGCGTGTTCTCGATCTGCCCGAGGAATCCCTTGGCGCTTTCATTGGCCGGATCCTGCTCCGCAAAATTCCGGATCAGGTTCTCCGCGTCTTCGAACCGCTGCATGTTCATGTACATCTGCGCCAGGCGGAAGTTGGATTCCGGACTGAGCGGATACAGCTCGATGGATTGCTTGAAGGCATATTCGGCTTCCTCGTACATGCGCCGGTAGTCGTAGATGCCGGCAATCGCGCTGCGCAGCTTCGAGAACGACTTGCGCGCGCAGATGTCGCGGGTGAAGCTCGACTGACCCAGCAGCCACGGCGTGTACCAGCCCCAGAACTTGTGGTCGTTTTCCACCAGCTTCGGATCCAGGTTGTCGATCCGCTCGCCGTTCAGCTTCATGATGAGGCCGTTGGGCGTCAGGTACGGATACATCCAGCCGATCACGTAGCTTTCCTCCACGTAGAAATCGTGCTTGTTCTTGTTTTCCTTGAAGATCAGCTCGGCCAGAATGCCGTTGATGGTCATGACGCCGCCCACGCCCTGCACACTGACCTTGCCATTCTCGATCTTGATGTCCGCGCCGGCCTGGATGCGCCCGGCGTTCACGTCGTCCACATAGCGCCGGAACGCCTCGTTGCTGTCCTCCAGCGAGGGAATGTAGATCGTGTCACCATACAGGTCGCGCGTGATGTTCATGAACGTGTTGTCCGCCAGCGCGTTCTGCGTGATCAGATACACGTCCGGTCGCACGTTCGCCGAGTAGATCATGTAGGTCGGCACGAAACGCCCCGGATCCGTGCCGCCATAGAAAATGGCGCCCGGCGTCATCGGCGGCGGATAGTCCGGCGTGGGATAGGCCGCCCACTGCTTCTCGAATTCCTCCGGATCGGGATACTTGTACTGCAGATCTTCCTTGATGGCGTTCACGCCGTCCAGCGACCAGTTCCCGAATTGCCAGCCATAGTCGTGCCCGTTCTGCTCGGCGCCGCCCACGATCTGGAGCTGCTCTTCATCAAAGGCATTCTGCCAGAGCAACACGCCCGGCAGCAGGAGCCCCGCCGCCAGCGCCGGAAACAGCGCCATGCGCCCCAGCATCCGCTCCAGCCACGCCGCCGAAAGCAGAATGCCATAGCCCAGCCATAGCGAGTACAACGCATGGCTTTGGATGAACTGCACCCGGCCGATGAACAGGTTCTGAATGTCGAGCTGCGGATTCTGGAACACCAGGAAAATCACGCTGACCGAGAAGAATCCCACCGTCGACGTGATCAACCAGCGCTGCTGCGAGACACCCAGGTCGAAATCCAGCTTCAAACCCGTGTTGCTCAGCCACCACGCCAGCCCCAGAATCAGCGGCGGCCCGAAGACCACGCCCGAATAGATGACCTTCCCGGCGCGCGACAGCGACTCCCCGAACAACGCCTTCAAGCTCATCACGTCCACCCAGAGCGCTGCCAGCAGCACCGCCGCCAGAAAGGCCCACGTCATCATCTGGGTCCCAAGCGGATAGCTCCGCAGGTCGGAAATCTGCTTCTTCAGGAGAAGCGCCAGCAGGACAAAGAAACCCAGCCCCGTCATCAACAGGATGGGCGCGATGAACAACCGGTACGCCGTCTCGGCTCCGCCCCAGCCCATGGTTTCCAGCACGATGAAAACCGAGGAAAGCAGGAACAGCCCCAGCGCCACGGGGAACATGGAGAAGCGCCTCCCCCCCAGTGTGAAGCCCCACGCGCAGAACGGCAGAAAGCCCAGCACGGCCACCGGCAGCGAAAACTGGCTGCGCAAGTCCGACAGATAGGCCCCGATCTGCTGAATGAATTTTTCGCTGAAGATATCCGTCGGCGTGATCGCCTCGTATTGCCCGCGGGTCACCGCGTGCATGAAGCCCTCCCACGTGCGCGCATATCCCCAGTTCATCGGGGGATTCTGTTCCGAAGCAATGGGCAGGTACATGTAGAACGTCACCCCCAGCTCGGCTAGCAGGATCGTGATGCACACCGTCTTTCCGTTGGGCAACACAAACGCCAGCGCGAGCGGAATGGCCAGGAAAAGGACGTTGTACACCCAAAAGGCGGTCGTGTCCGGCCCGGCCGACCACTTCCACAAATTGGGATCGAACCCTGGAACGGTCTTCTCCGCCTCCGAGGCGAAAAGCGAGTAGCCCTTGGCCGAAATCACGAACACGATTCCAACCAGCACCGCCGCAATGGCGAAATCGCGGAACAGGTTGGCATCCTTCAGCAGGACCGCCACCACCAGCGCCAGGGCCAGAAACAACAGCGTCTGGTGATTCGTCAGCCCCAGCCCAAACAGGAAGGCCGCCAGGAACAGCAGCGTGTCGTTCTTCGGACGGCACATCCACATGTAGATCAGCAGCAGAACGCCCATCTGGAACAAGGCGTTGAGGGAATACACCTCCACGATCACGCTCTGCGACCACAGCACCGGACTGAACGCCAGCAGCAGCCCGCCCGAAATGCCCGCCACCAGGCACAGCAGGTTTTCTGTCTGGAACCCGATGGTCTCCGTCAGCGCCGGCACGCTCCGGAGCAGATCCGCGCCCGAACGGCTGATCATCAGCGCCAGCAGCGCGCACGCCCCCGCCCCCGCCACGGCCGAAGACAGGCCCACCGACCAGGCCGGATTCGGATGCCCGTGATAGGTCACCCAGTGGAACACCCACTGGAAAAACCACGTCACCAGCGTCCAGATCGGATAGCCCGGCGGATGCGGCACCCCCAGATAATCCGAGGCCACCGCCAGCTCGCCCGAGTCCTCCAGCGTCAGCGTCGGCGCCAGCGTGTAGAAATAGACCGCGAAACTCGCCGCCAGAACAACCCAGAACGCCCACCAGTCCGTGCGCCGGAAAAAGGCGCCCGTCAGGTTGTCCAGAAATCCCGCCTGGGATGGACTGGCCAGGTTTTCGATCTGTTTTTCCGAGGCTTTCGTCAATGTCATCGTGTTCACCCGCAGAGTTGGTTTCGCCCGGCGCCGTCATGGCACCGTTTCTCAGACTATCCCCCGCCTCCCCCCGGCGTCAAGAGCCCGCTCTCTCCAGCGCCGAGAGCCGAGCCTCCAGATTCTTCACCTTTTCCTTCAATTTCGGCAGGCTGGCCACGTTCGCCACGGACTTTCCGAATTCAAGCCGGGGCACCGCCGGCGCACCCAGATACATCTGCCCGCCCGGCAAATCGCTGGGAACTCCCGCCTGCGCACCGATCACCGCGCCATCGCCCACCGTCAGGTGTCCCGCCAGCCCGGCCTGCCCGGCGCAGATCACCCGCTTGCCCAGCGTGGTCGTTCCCGCCATGCCCACCTGGGAGCAAAGCACCGAATGCTCGCCTATGACGCAGTTGTGGGCAATCATGACCAGGTTGTCGACCTTGGTCCCCTTCCCCACCCGCGTCTGTCCGAAGCGCGCACGGTCCACCGTCGTGTTGGCGCCGATCTCCACGTCGTCTTCCAGCACCACGATCCCCGTTTGCGGAATCTTGGTGCGGACGCCCTGCGCATCCACCGTATAGCCAAAACCCTCGCCCCCGATCACCGCGCCATTGTGAAGGATGACCCGGTCGCCCAGCTGGCACCGTTCGCGCACGCTGGCAAACGGATACAGCAGGCAGTCCTTGCCCAGCTTCGTTTCGTGCCCCACATAGGTTTGCGGATAAAGCGTGGAACCATCGCCGATCTCGGCCCCCGCCTCCACCACGGCAAAGGCGCCAACGGACACGTTCGCACCCAGTTTGGCGGACGGCGCAACACACGCTTGCGGATGCACCCCGCGCGGCATCACCACCGGCGGAGGGGCAAACAGCGCGCACGTCGCCGCAAAGGCCTCATCCACGTTGGCCACGCGCAGCAACGCCGGCTTGGGCGAGGCAATCGAGGCCTCTTTCGGCACGATCACGGCAGAGGCACCGCTCGCCGCCACGGCGGCCAAGTAGCGCCCGCCGCCGGCAAAGGACACCTGCCCCCCGCCCGCCGCATGCAAATCCGCCACGCCGTGCAGAGAGGCGGAAGGATCCCCCTCCAGCTCCGCGCCCAGTTTCGCCGCCAGCTCGCTTGTCGTCAGCATGAACACCGCCCGTCCTCCGTCTACTGGCCCGCCGCAGCGCCGTCCTTCATCTTCTCGATCAGCTTGTCCGTCACATCCAGATCAGGGCTGGAATAGGACACGAACGGAATCATGTTCATGGTCATGCCCGAACGGTCCAAGACCAAGTCATAGCCTTCCGCCTTCGCGAAATTCGTCACCGTCACCATCAGTTCATCCACGATGGTCTGGCGCGTCTTGGCCACCTGCTCGCGCATCTGCTTCAGCTTGGTTTCCTGCGTACGACGCACGCGCAACTGGAATTCCTGCAGTTCCGTCAGCTTCTCCTCGGCCTCGTTCCGCTTCTTCATGCGCGCATCGTCTGTCAGCAGTGGATTCTTGGCTGCCTCGCGCAGCTTGGTCACCTCTTCCTCCAACGCCCGCCCTTCCGTCACCATCTTCTCCATGTCCGCCTGGACGGCTTCCTCGGACTTCTTCAAATCCGCCTCGGCCGACTGCGTTTTCGGGTGCGCCGAAAAAACCTTGTCCAGATCCACCGTCGCCACCTTCAGCTCCGCAAACCCGGTTGTCAGGGTGCAAAGGGCCGAAATCGCTCCAACCACACACATCTTCTTCATGTTCATCCTGTTGTTCCTTTCATCCTAAATCCGATTCGCGCGGCATATTCCAATACCCCCCACCGCTTGGAAAGCACAAAACCAACGCCCGTCACCGCAAACGGCTGTTCCCTTGATCGTTGGATATTGAAAACTCTTCCTTCCTCTACCCAATCTCCATCTTCACCGCCTCCGCCAGTCCATTCGCCAAACGCGTGGTCATTTCCTCCGTCGGCCCCTCCACCATCACCCGGCACATGTTCTGCGTACCGGAATAGCGCACCAGCACGCGGCCATCCGCGCCCAGTTCCTTTTCGGCCGCCGCAATCGCCGCCTGCACGCCGGGCAAATCCTGGATGGGCGGGCGGCGGGCCACGTCCACATTGATCAGCACCTGCGGCGACATCTTCAGGATCGACGCCAGCGCGGAAATCTCCTTCTCGCTGCGCCGCATCACCGCCAGGAGTTGCAAGGCCGACACAATCCCGTCTCCCGTCGTATGCTTGTCCAGGAAGATCATGTGCCCCGAGGCTTCTCCACCCAGAATTCCGCCCCGCTCCTTCATCATTTCCATCACATAGCGGTCCCCCACCGCGCTGCACGCCAGCTCGACGCCCATCTTGCGCATCGTGGCATGCAGTCCGAAATTGCTCATCACCGTCCCCACCGCCACATTGCCCTTCAGCTTGCCCCGCTCCTTCAAATCCTTCGCGCAAATGGCCAGCACATGGTCGCCATTCAGCTCCACCCCGTTTTCATCCACCACGATCAGCCGGTCGCCATCCCCGTCAAATGCCAGCCCCACGTCCGCGCGTTCGGCCAGCACCTGCTCGCGCAGCGCCTCCGTGTGCTGCGAACCGCAGCGCGCATTGATGTTCAGCCCGTTCGGCGTGCAATGCAGACTGGTCACGTGCGCCCCCAGCCGCTCGAACACCGCCGGGGCCGCCTTGTACGTCGCCCCGTTTCCGCAATCCAGCACAATGCGCATCCCCTTCAAATCCAGATCCGGCGAAAACGTCTTTTTGCAAAACGCAATGTACCGCTCCAGCGCATCCTCCACGCGGAACGACTTGCCGATGCCCCCCGCCGTCGGCAGCAGGCTCGTCAGCGTTCCGCCCGCCATCAGCTTCGCGATCTCCGCCTCCTCCTCGTCCGGAAGCTTGTAGCCGTCGCGCGAAAACAACTTGATTCCGTTGTCCTGGAAAGGATTGTGCGACGCCGAAATCACAAACCCCGCATCCGCCTTCTGGTCGATCGTCAGCACCGCGATACCCGGCGTCGGCAAGGTGCCCACCAACAGCGCATCGCCCCCCATCGAGCACAACCCCGCCACGATCGCGTTTTCCAGCATGTAGCCGCTCAGCCGCGTATCCTTGCCGATCACCACGCGTGGCCGCTTGCCCCCCTTGCGTTCCATCAGCACATGCGCCACCGCGCGGCCCAGGTTCACCGCCATCTCCACCATCATCGGCTCGCGGTTCGCCACGCCCCGCACTCCATCCGTTCCAAACAACGTCTTCTTGCTCATGAAACTTCCTTCTTCCTTGCTTAGGTCCGTCCGCCGGCCGAGTCCACAATCCGTTGCAACCACGCCGTGCCCGCCCGTTTCGCCTCCGCCGGCAATCCCTGAATACGCGCCACATAGCCTTCCTCCTTGGCCATGCCCCACGCCGACAGGAAAGCCTCCCGCTCCGCACACGCCACATCGCCCGCCGCCTCCAGCCGCCCGCGCGCCGCACTCCATCCCGCGCACAGCGCCTCGTGCGCCGCCGCCAGCGTGGAGTCCATTCCGCTCCGGTCCTCCGCCGCGATTTTTGCCACCACCTCATCCAATCGCTGAATACGCTCCTTGCGCACCACCGACAACTGCCGCAGCGCCCCCTCCAGGCAGGCGGCGCCATGGGCCGTCCGGCCCATCCGCGGCCGGCGCACCTGCTCATACCACGTCTGCAACGCCGCCACATTGCCGACATAAATCGCCCCGTTTATCATCACGCGCGCCACCGAGCGATAGCCCGCAGAATACGGAAACACGCCCGGCTCCGGCGGCTTGGGAACCACCAAGCGCCCGCCCTCCAGCACATCCTGCCGCGCCACATGTCCCGCCGCCTGCACCGTGCCGTATTCCAGGCGCACCGGCCCCACCAATCCTCCCTGCCCTCCCAGGAAGATCGGCGCCTGGTCCAGCATCACCCCGCGCGGCACATCGCCCAGTAGCGACGCCGTCGCCTTGTCCCCGTGCGGCGTGTAATTGAAATGAATGAACGACGATCCAATCTCGCTGTGCTCCTTACGGCTCCGCCCCCCCGCCATCATCGCATCGCAGAAATTGATCAAGCTCCCCCCCACCACAAACGGGAAAAAGATCGACTGCTTCAGCCCCACCGTATGCGCCATTTCCGCGCCCTCTTCCAAAATCGTCCCCGGCCGCACCTGCGCCCCGCTCCCCATCGAAGCCCCGTCCAAAAACACCGCTCCCGAAAAGGAGCCGCCCTTCAGGTGAACTTTCTCGCCAAGCTGACAATCCTCCACTGTCGCCGGCGCCTCCCGCCCCAGCACGCACCCCGGACCGATGCTCGTTTTTGCGCCGAACACCTTGCACCCCGCATGGATCACCACCCCCGGCGCAATCTGAGCAGCCCGCACCTCCTCGCCGATCTCCACCGAAGTCGGCGCAGCGATTTCCACCCCCCGCGCCAGCAAGTCATCGATCCGGCTCATTTGCGCAACAACGCTCCCACCACCACCCCCACGCCGGCCGACGCCAGCAACGCGTAGGACGTCTTCGTCGTCAGCTTCACCGAAAACAGATTCACCGTCACGCTCCCCGACGTCAGAAGCAGCACGATCACAAATCCCGCCAGAACCAGCAACCCCCAGATCAAACCCTTGCTCATATGGATGCACCTTTCGACATGGCCCGGTAGTTTTCCACACTGTGGAAAACTTTTCACGGTTTTTCCACACCATGGAAAACTTTTTTCCACACCATGGAAAACCTGCCACCCTTCCCGGTTTTCAGTCCATGATTCCGGCTTTCAAATTCAACCGACACAAGCAGGTCCCCGCACCATCTCTCCCCGCACTGCTTGACACATTTACACAATTGTGCAAATGTATAGACATGAACATAGAGCAAGCCAAAGCCCGCGCCGAGATTTTGAAAGCCCTCGCCCACCCCACCCGCGTCCTGATTCTGGAGGCTCTGAGCCAGGGCGATCGCTGCGTGAACGACATGAGGCCGCTGGTGCCCACCAGCCTGCCGACCCTCTCCCGGCACCTGGACAAGCTCAAACGCGTGGGCATCGTCACGGAACACCGCGAAGGGCCCCGGGTCATCCACCATCTCGCCTGCCCCTGCATGCTTCAAGCGCTGGGATGCACCTTCGAAGTACTCAAGACCGTGACCAAGCGGCGCAGCCAGGCAGTCTGAGGCCTCCCCATGAATAAAGAAGTCAAAATCCTCCTCTCCCTCCTCGCCGCCTTCCTCGGGCTCTATTTCCTGCCCATGGACAATCTCCGATTCCAAGGTGCGATCCTCGAATCCCTGCATCTCGCTAAGTGGTACGCCCGCGAGCATGTCTTGCTCTGCCTCGTTCCCGCCTTCTTCATCGCCGGCGCCATCGGCGTGTTCGTCAGCCAGAACGCCGTGATGAAATACTTCGGCCCCAAGGCACCCAAGTGGCTCTCGTACTCCGTCGCCTCCGTGTCCGGCACCATCCTGGCCGTCTGCTCCTGCACGGTCCTGCCGCTCTTCGGCGGCATCTACTTCCGCGGCGCCGGGCTCGGCCCGGCCATCGCCTTCCTCTACTCCGGCCCTGCCATCAATATCCTCGCCATCGTGCTGACCGCCCGCGTGCTGGGCCTAGAGCTCGGCATCGCCCGCGCCGTCGGCGCAATTTCATTCAGCGTCATCATCGGCCTGCTGATGCATCTGCTCTTTCTCAAGGAAGAACGCGAGAAGGCCGCGAATCCACAAGAGGTGTTCCTCGGCGACGACGACAAACCCGCCCTCCCCCTCTGGCAGGTGGTGCTCTATTTCCTCTCCATGGTCGGCATCCTCGTTTTCGCCAACTGGGCCAAGCCGCAGGAAACGTCCGGGCTCTGGTTTGCGATCTTCAAGGCCAAGTGGATCATCACGACGCTGTTTGCTGTCGGGATGGGCGGCTGCCTGTGGCGGTTCTTCAAGGTCCAGCCGGGCTATATCCTCCTCGCCGCCGTCCCCGCCATCGTGCTGGGCATCCTCCTTCCTCAATATCCCGTGGCGGCCTTCGCCGCAGGGTCGGCCGGGCTCGCCGCGCTGACCTTCGTCGGCGGCGCCGAACTCAAGGACTGGCGCGACCAATCGTGGGGCTTCGCCAAGCAGATCCTCCCGCTCCTCTTCATGGGCGTGCTCGCCGCCGGGTTTTTCCTCGGCAGCCCCGACAGCCAGGATGCCGGCATCGTTCCGAATGGTTGGATCCAGGCCCTCGTCGGCGATTCCCCGCAAGCCCTGCTCTCCATTCTCGGCTGCCCCGAGAGCGAAATCCCCGGCTGGCTTTCCTTCCTCTGGCCGGTGTGGACCAACCTGTTCGCGTCCGTCACCGGTGCGCTGATGTACTTCGCCACGCTGACCGAAGTCCCCATCCTGCGCGGCCTCCTCGACAGCGGCATGGGCCAGGGCCCCGCCCTCGCCCTCCTGCTGGCCGGCCCTGCGCTCTCCCTCCCCAACATGCTCGTCATCAACTCCATCCTCGGCCCGAAGAAAACCCTGGCATTCGTGGGTCTGGTCGTGGTGATGGCAGCGGCCAGCGGAATGGTGTTTGGGTGGATGGACAGATGAAACTGGATACTTGAAACTGGAAGCATGTCCCCATGAAAGAAGTGTACGAGCTGGATGTGTACCATTTGGCGGAAGAACTCTCCGACAAAATATGGAACGACTATGATAACTGGCCGGAGAAAGCCCAACGCACTATCGGATGCCAGATTATTCGTTCGGCCGACAGCATCGCAGCCAATATCGCTGAGGGCTATGGACGATTTACCCCAGCGGATCGAAAGTTGTTCTATCGCTATGCCCGCGGCTCGTTCGAAGAAACCAAGGCCTGGCTACGAAAAGCCATCCGCAGAAAACTAATTATCCATTCCGAAGTAGATCACTACAAGCACATCGTCGATGAGCTCGGCCCCAAACTGAACGCCTTCATCCGCTCGACCCAATAGGATTACCCAAGTTTCCAATTTCAAGTTTCAACCATCATTCCACCATTCCAACAAAGGAGACCCCATGAAACTCATCCAAATCCTCGGCACCGGCT
>CAYNHA010000087.1:0-19103 GCA_964397035.1 uncultured Verrucomicrobiota bacterium | reverse complement strand
CCTCCCGCATCCACGGCAAACACCTGGTGATGCTCGCTCAAGTGGGAAAACAGCAGCGTCGTCCGCCCGGAGCCCGTTTCCATGGAGTGACGAATCGGACGCTGACCCGCATGGCGGACCAATGCATCCAGAACCGCGTTGGCCACCGTCCCCGCCCCATGCCAATCCCACGGCAATTGCTGGATCGCCTCCTGCGTGCTCCTCGAAATCCTTTCGCTGGCAACTGAATTTGTCATGTGTGTTCCATGGCAAAGATACCTCCCCGTCTCATCCAAAAGCCACCGAATTCCGTTCGCCCCCCATCACCGCCAGCTCACAGTTTTCCACACTGTGGAAAAAAGTATTCCACACTGTGGAAAACTATTTTCGACCCGAATTTCTTTCCGGTTCCCGCTTGCCTTTCGATTTTGGCGACGGCACACTTCCGACAGTGGCGGCACCCGTCTGGGCTTCTTCTGGAGGTAATGGTATGAAACGCATGCTCCCTGCTCTGGCCTCGTGGATGATGGCTCTGCTCGCGACGGGATTGCCCTGTCTGGCGTCCTCGGCTCCCGGCCCCGTCGAGGTGATCGTTCGCACGGCCGATGCCGCCGTCGACGGCACCGCTGCTGGATCGCCCCTTCCCGCCGTCCGCGTCCGCCTCGGCGGTCGTTATGCCCACACCGCCGCCGATGGCCTCGCCACGCTCGACGGCGTCCCTCCCGGCACCTACAAGCTATCCATCGACCACCCGTTCTATGACCACTTCGAACGCGAAGTCGTTCTCCCCCCCGGCGCACGCGAACGCATTGCCGCCGATTTGCGCCCCGCGTTTTCCGCCCTCCTCCAGGGCCGCGTCGTCGCCGCCGGTCCCGCCGACTTCCCGCTTCCCGGCGCGCAAATCCGCCTTGTCCCCACAGCAGTAAAGGGCGCCCTGCAAGGCCCCGTGGCATTCCGAACCGGTTGGGATGGCACGTTCGCTACTCCACCGATTCCGGAAGGCACCTACCGCGCGGACGTGTCCGCCGCAGGTTGCTCTCCCAAAACGTTCACCGTGGAAATCAAGCGCAACGGCGCTCCCCTCTCGTTCGCGCTGGACCGCCTCTCCGCTTCCACCCGCCTGCGGGTCCGCATCGCAGACGCCACCACCGGCGCCGGCCTCGCTGGCGCCAAGGTCACGCTCGCCGAAACCTGGCCACATGGAATCGTCGCCGAACAAGCCACCACCGCCGACGGCTCGGTCTCGTTCGCGAATCTCAAAATCGGAACCCTCAACGTCGCCGACGCCCAAGGCCGAGTCGACCTCACCCGGCGCACCCTCACCGTGCGCGCGCAAAAAGACGGATACGCCACGGTCGTCCGCCCCCTACTCCTCGGCGGCGATTCCGCCGACCTGTCCATCCAGCTCCAGCCCGTCGCCGAACAAGCCGAACGCGAACCCAATAACGATCTGGCCACCGCGCAGAAAATTCGCCTCGGCGCGCCCGTCCGTTTCGGCATCCCCTCCGTCGGCGACCACGACGTGTTCCAAGTCGATCTCGACGACCCCGCCCTCCTGCGCGCCGCCGTCGGCCCCGCCAATCCCATCCAAACCCATCTCCTCGTCTGGAATGCCCAAGGCCAACTGATGCGCGAGCAAGGCACCTATGAAAACCAGGACAACGCCCTGGAATTCCGAGTCCCCGCTGGCCGCTATTTCGTCGAAGTGCGCGAATGGGGCGACAACGCCGCATCCACCCCCAACACCCTGACCCTCCTCGTCTCCTCCGAGCCCGCCACCGACGCACGCGAACCCAACGATACTCAGGAAACCGCGCGCCCCATCGCCGAGGGCGAAACCGCCTCCGGTCTCGTCTGGCCCGTGGGCGACGCCGACTACTTCCGCTTCGAAGTCCAGCGCCCCGGCTGGATTCGCGTCTCCGAACCCGGCGCCCCCTTCCAGCGCCACGCCTTGCTCTACAACCCCGCCGGACTCATGCTGCGCGAAGTCGGCGCCTACGAAAACCAACCCCTGTCCTTCGACGCCCGCATCGAACCTGGCCTCTATGCCATCGCCATGCGCGAATGGGGCGACAACGACTGCTCCCTCTCCCCTTACCGACTCCGCTTCGCCTTCATCGCCGACGACGGCATCGACGATCCCCCTCCCTCCAAGCCACAGGCTGTTCGAGCCCTTCCCCTCCCCGGCCTCGCCGGCTCCACCCTCAATCCCGAAACCGATGTCGACACGTTTGCTCTTTCCCTGCCCGGCCCCGGCACCGTCCGCCTTCAAGCCACCTCCGCCATCCAAACCCATCTCAAGATTTTCGACGCCCAAGGTCGCATGCTGACCGAAAGCGGCGCCTATGAAAACCAGTTGAATTCCATCGCCTGGACGGTCGGAAAACCATCGACCCTCTATCTGCAAATCATGGAGTGGGGACTCAACGGCTGGGCGCCATCCCCCTACCTGCTGCGCGGCTGGTTCGAGCCCGCCGACGAAATGGACTTCATGGTCCGCAACGATTCCTTCGACTCCGCCACGCCCCTCCTGCCCGGCGACGTCGCGCGCGGCAACGTCCTGCCCACGGGCGATGCCGATGTCTTCCGCTTCGCCGCCGACTTCCCCGGCTATCTCAACGTCTCCGTCCCCGGTCCCATGCAGCGCCACCTCCGAATCTTCAACGCCCAGCGCCAATTCCTCTGCGAAGTCGGCGCCTACGAAAACCAGCCAGCCAACCTCCGCCCCGCCATCGGCGCCGGCACCTACTTCCTCCAGATCAACGAATGGGGCGACAACACCGTCGATCTCAAGCCCTACGAACTCCTCGTCTCCCTCGAACGCGCCGAACCCGCCGAAACCGAACCGCTGGCCAGCGATCCCCCCCGCCTCCTCAAGCCCAACGAGGCCCAGACGTTCGCCATTGACCACGTCGGCGACGTCGACCGCTTCATCTTCTCCGCCGCCGCCGCCGGCACCTCCATGGTGCGCGTCGTCAACCCCGCCATGCAAATCCACCTGCGCTATTTCAACGACCAGACCGGCGAGCTCGTCCACGAATCGGGCCACTACGAAAACCAAAACCCCCTCGTCTCCCTCGTCGCCAAAGGCCCCACCCGCTTCCGACTCGAATTGCGCGAATGGGGCGACAACGCGGCCTCTCTCGCGCCGCTGGCCATCGTCGCCGGCCTCGCCGACCGCATGCCCGCCCTCGAAGCCGTCGCCGCCACCAACGTTCCCACCGAACCCGCCAAGGTCTTCTTCCGCCGCGCCCCCATCGCCAACGCTCCGCCCGCCGCACGCATCGGCATCGACGTCGACCGCAACGGATCCGCCGACCTCGACGTCCCCGCCAACGGTTCCGCCGCCTGGGATTTCAAAACACCCGGCCGCTACGAAGTCACAGCGATCTTCTCCGACGCCACCGGCGCCCTCACCCGTCAGCGCCTGTGGGTCGATGCCATCGGCCCGCGCGAACGCTCCGGCGTGCAGGTCGTCCTCGACGATCCCGCCGAGGGCCAAACCATCGAACGCCCCAAAACCCTCTCCGCACAGGCCGTCAGCTATACCGGTTCCAAAATCGCCCGCGTGAGCTTCGAACTCGATGGCCGCCCCGTCATCGATGACTACGAAGCGCCCTTCGAAGCCGATCTCCCGTGGGAAAGCATGGGCGGCGGCGAACACCGCCTCCGAGTCCTCGCCTACGACGTTCGCGGCTCCACCGGCTCCGTCACCCGCCTCTTCAAGCTCTCGGACTATTTCAACCTCCTCCCCAACGACGGCGCCATGCTCTCCGGAAACGACGTCCGCGTCTCCTGGTCCGGCGACGCCTTCGGCCCCGCCACCGTCCGCCATCGCCCGCGCGGCGCCACCAACTGGACCGAAACCACCGGCGAAAGCGGCCGCGCCCGCAGCGTCCGCCTCGCCGACCTCGAACCCGGCGTTCCCATCGAATTTCAGCCCCTCGGCGGCAAGGAACCCGGCCCCGTGCGCACCTTCACGCGCGTCAAGGGCCTCTCCTTCGGCCGCCCTGCCTACTCCGCCCGCATCGAACGCGACTACGAACAGCGCATCGGCATTTCCGTTCGCAACAACGGCGACGCCCCCCTCGCCGTCCGCCTCGAATGCGGCAAACCCGCCGATCCCCTCCTCCTCGCCGGTTTCGTCGGCGAAGGATCCGAAGACGCCCCCTTCTCCCTCGGCCCCGGCGAAGAACGCGAATTTCTCCTCGGCGTCAGCGCCCAGGACGTTCTCGTCGAATCGCACGCCTTCCCCATCCGCATCGCCTCCGACTCGGGCCTCGCCGATCAGGCCGAGGTGAACCTGTCCGTTCGCCTGCCCAAGGTCGCCCTGCGCTGGGAAGACGTCGGCCCTGCCGCCCACGGACTCGGCCACCGCTTCCGCGTTGTCAACGAAGGCGACACCCTCACCGATTTCGCCGTCTATTCCGATTCGCGTGACGTTTCCCTCTCCCCCTCCATCAACCACGGACTCCTCCCCGCCGGAGCGTCCGTCGAAATCGCCGCCTATCCTCGCCTATTCGATGGCTTCACCGGCATGTCCGCCACGCTCTTCGCGCGCGGCCTCGACAAACCCACCCCCCATCCGTTCAAGGTCGCCCTGAATCCCAATGAAAAGCTGTTCCAAGTCCTGCTCATTCCCGGCGTCTCTCCCGGCGACCCCAACGTCGCCGATGTCGAAGCCCGCGTCCGCAAGGACCTCGAAGCCGCCGAAAAACTCAACCCCACCGCCATCGATTGGAATCTCGCCGGCGAACGCCTCGACGTCGATGCCGACGGAATTCTCGACCGCCGCATCCTCCGCGATCCGGCAGCCGACCTCGTCTGGGTCGGCGACGACACCGACGGCGACGGCGAAGTCGATTTCATCCACGCCGACCTCCACGGCGACGGAACCTTCGAGTATTCCGCCCTCGCAGGCCCCGGCGGCTGGGAACGAACCAACATCATTGAAGCCTGGCTCGAAATGGGCTTCAAGCTCCCGTGGGACGCCTCGTCCTACCACCCCCACGACGTCGACGTCGTCCTCAACGGCGAAGTCGTCGGCCGCCTCCGCGACGCCATCCCCTCCGGCCAATACGCCTTCCGCGTCTCCCCGCGCCTCCTCCGCTTCGATCAAACCGGACGCCCCGTCAACAATCGGATCGGCATCCGCTCCACCCACCTCCGCGGCGGCCACTACGTCGTCAACAGCGACTTCCGCTTCAAGCTGCGCCTCGCCCCCACCCCCGTCTGGCAGGCCGCCACCAGCGTGGAAGAAGCCCGCCGCCAAGTCGCCGCCATCGAAGGCGTTTCCACCGACGGCCCCGACTACGGAATTTCCGCCTCCGAAATCCGCATCGATGGCCCCGCCCCGCTTCCCGCCGGTGCCAAAACCGAAATCGTCGTGCCCATTCGCAATCTCGGCTCCACCGCACCCGAATCCGTCGCCGTCGCGCTATTCGCCGAACAAACCGAAGTCGCGCGAATTCTGGCCGACGCCGTCCCCCTCACCGGCACCGCCGAAATCCGAATCCCCTGGATCGCCGCCTCCGGCGTTCGCGAACTGCGCGTCTTGGTCGATCCCGACGCCTCCTCGGGAGACGCCCAGCGCGCCAACAACGAGGCCACCCTGTCCGTGGCCGTCGCTGGCGATACCAATGCTCCCACGCTCGCCGTGGAGTCGCCGCTGGCCGACTCAAAATTCCCATCCCCCGTCGTACCGCTGAAAATTCGCGCCCAAGACGACGGCGGCGTCCCCACCGTATCCGTCGCCGTCGATGGCGGCTTGCCCGTTGCGCTCGGCGGCGAGAACTCGCTCTATGAAGCCACCTGCCTGCTCCAGCCCGGCCCCCATCGCCTCGACGTGCGCGCAACCGATGCCAGCGGCAACGTCGCCACGTCCGCCGTCGCCGTCGCCGTCGAAGCCGTCCCCGTTCCCTTTGCCATCCAGTCGCCCAGTGCCAATGCCCAAATCAATGCGCGCCAAGTCGCCGTGGCCCTGTCCCTCCCTCCCAACGTCCAACTCGCCGCCGCCCGCGTCGAAAACGGCCCGTGGATCCGCGCCGAAACCCAGTCGGACCGCGCAACGGCAATCCTCCCCCTGAACTACGGACCTCAAACCATCGAGGCCCTTCAAGTGGATGCCCGTGGCGTCGCCTCCACCCAGCACGTGAACGTCGTCTGCACCCAGCAACCCACAACCAACGCACCCGCCTCATCCCCGCCTCCCGCCGCAGGCAACGGCCGCCTGGCCATTGGCGAACTCCCCCCCCTCGACTTCTTCGCATCCCTCCAGCACGTGCTCCCTGCCATGCCCATCGCCAATGCTGCCGCTGACCCGCAGGAAATCCCCCTTCCCGCCCTCCTGCAGTCCGGATCCCCGCTCGAGTTTTTCGGCGCCAACTGCGATCATCGCTTGGTCGCCACCGGAAAATCCTCGCTGCTCGACATCAAACTCTTCGACGCCTCCCAGCGCGAAATCGCGCGCTTCGACATTCCCCTGCGCGCCCTCGATCCCATGGGACGCACCTTCGGCGGCGATGTCCAAACCACCCTCGCCGGAGCCCCCTGCCGCGTGGAATGCGCCACCGACGCCCGCGTCGGAATCCTCACCACACGCTGGTCGCCGGAACCCGCCTCGGACATCTCCACCATCTGGATTCGGGAATCCGCCGATGAATCAACCGGAGAACGCCCATGAACAAAGTACACGCCTTCGCCACCTTGGCCCTTTTCGGCCTTCTTGCCCTTCAACGCGCCGCCGCCTATGAACCGGGTGTCGGCCGCCTCCCCACCGCCAAGGCCAAGGCCGACGCCGACCGCCTCGCCCAAGTGATCGAAACGTTTCAGGACAACCAGCTCGGCGGCAACTGCGTCTACACCATGCCCAAAAAAGGCCCGCTCGACATGCTCGGCCTGCTGAACGAAGAAGGGCGCGGCTACTTCCCCCCCCGCTCCGGCTACGAAGTCGAACTCTACAAGCGCATCAAGGAAATGGCCGAGCGCGGCGAACGCATCGACCAGGAAACCCTCCTGGCCGCCGGCCTCGAAGCCTGCGCCGCAGGCGGCAAGGAAGTGTACCTGCAAGACGTCTTTCTCACTCTCCACAACGTCACCCGCCTGCTCGCCCGCCCCGAATGCTGGTGGAACGACGGCGGCTGGGAAGACCAGAAAGATCTCTCCGGCATCGGCATGCCCGACGTCAAAATCTCCAAACGCCACTGGCAAGGCGGCTGGCGCGGCATGGAAAAAGACTCCATGTTCCCCATCATCCAAGACGTCGTCGGCCATAAATCCGTCGACGGCAAACCCACTCTCGCCCACGTTCGCGGCGAAACCTTCGACCGCTCCACTCCCGAAGGAGAAGCCAAATACCAAAAATACAACGACACCCTGAGAAAAAAGCGCCAGGAACTCGTCGACAATCTGAACGCCGGAATTTTCAATCAAGACGAAATCGCCCGCCAAGCCAATGCGCGCATCAGCGGCCTGCAACAGGTTCACCCCCTCAACCGCGACGAAAATTGGGCCGACGAATTCGCGCGCCAAAAAGCCATCGTCGAAAAAGCCGCCGCCGCAAAGGAGAAACTGCAAGCCGAGCTCGCCTATCGCTCCACCCAAGTGGACGACGACATCACCGGCAACGTCCGCGACATTTCCTACACGCAGGAACTCTTCTCCACCGATCCGGAAAAGGGCATCTTCGCCCCCCTCTACGGCGCGGAAGAACGCGAAGGCAACGGCGGCAACTGGTACTACTTCTGGTGCGGCGCCTTCGCGGAAACGGCCGGAAGCCGCGCCGCCAACTTCGGCGGCGCCCTCTGGGAAACTCTCCAGCTCAACGAAGGCGAAAAAGGCCGAAAAGGCATTCAGATTTCCCACTTCGGCGGCGGCGGACTCGTCTCCGAACGGCTCCGCGCCAAAAACATCGACTGCATCAAGAAAATGCAGGAACGCAAGGCCGGCGCCAAAAAACTCAACGAAGCCTTCGTCACCGCCAAAAACGACATCTCCGACTGGTACTGCACCAACCGCCCCCTCATCGAAACCATCCTCGATGTCCCCAACCTCGTCCAGAAATTCCTCCCCGGCGCCAATCCTCCCCGTTGACCGGACACCTCCTCGCAACCGCCATTACGGCCACTCGTACAACACCAGCATCTCCACGCTGGGATACGCCGCCAAAAACTGACGCATCACGCCCCGGCAACTGGGACACGCCTCCAGATTCGTGTAGAGCCGGATGGTTCCCTTCACCGTGGGATCCGGCAGGCGCGAGGCGATGTCTTCCAGAATCTTGTATTCCGTGTCGAACCAGCGCGGCAAGGCATTGGGTCCGTTCACATTTCCAAGGTAGTCCACGAACAGCGTTTCGAATCGGCCCTTCCCCTTTTCGGGAGAAAACGAAATATCCTTGATCCGCTTGGCCGCGCGCGAGGAAAGCCCTTCGAAGTTCTGGATGCCGCTGTGCGCGAAGTATTCCTTCTTCTCCAGGCCCTCGATGTCGGCCCGTGCCCACGCAAAGTTGTTGCGCCGGTAAAACGGCTCGGGGAGTTTTTTCCGGTAAAACCAAATGCGCTTCACATCGGCCGCGTCCCGCTTCCGGTCCAGGTGCCGGATCTCCGGCTCGCGCACGGACGCCACAACGGCCGCAGGTTCTGCATGTGTTTCCGCATGCGCCGGCGCAATCGCCAACAAGAGACAAAGCAAGACCCACTGCGCTGATTTGAACATTCGCATCTGTTTTTCCTCGGACGGCACGGCGTCCGCGTGTTTCTATTTGAACACGAAGACCTTCACCGGCTTGCCCGGCCGCTCGTCCGACTCCTCCACGCTCGCGGTCAGCTTCATCCCGGTTTTGGGTGTTTCCACTTCGACGCGTCCCGAGGCCCTCAATCCGTTCTCGAACTGCACGATTCCGAATTGCAGGAATTTCTTCGTATAGCCCTCGGGCAGATTCCACACCCGTGTCCATGCCAACAGCGTGCAGGGGCCTTCCAGATCGAAGGTCGACCAGCCCTGCCCGGTCACCGGATTCCGCCGCACACCGCATTTCGAACAAACCATCGGCGCAGGATAGAAAATCTCCCCGCACGCATCGCAGCGATAAGCGGAAATCTTGGGTGTCTGAACCTCGTACATGCTGAAATCAATCATGGCGTCCTCCTATTCCTTCGCGCAGATGACGGCGACCACGTTGTTTCCAAAGCCACCGAAGTTGACCGACATGCCGACCTTCGGATCCTTCACCTGCCGGCCGGGCTCGGCCTCGCCCCGCAACTGGCGCACCAGCTCCACCACCTGCGAAACGCCCGTGCCTCCCACGGGATGCCCCTTCGACTTGAGTCCGCCGGACGGATTGATCGGTATTCGCCCGTCGATCTTGGTGGCGCCCTCCCGTAGCGCCAAAAAAGATTTTCCGCGCTCAAACAAACCGATTTCCTCGCTGATCGCCAGCTCCAGAATGACGAACGCATCGTGCAGCTCGGCAAAGGAAATGTCCTTCGGGCCCATCCCCGCCATCTGGTACGCCTTTTCGCCCGCAATCCGCACCGCGTTGAGTTGAAGCGGATCCTTGCGGTTGTGCACGCAATGCGTGTCCGTCGCGCTCGCCACGCCGGCAATGCGGATGGGCTTCTTGGGAAACTCCTTCGCAATGGGCGCATCCATGTTGACGAGCAGCACCGCCGCCGCCCCGTCCGTCACCGGGCAGGTCGAATACATGCGCAGCGGCTCGGCAATGTAGTTGTTCACCACATCCGCCTCTGGACCGTCGGCAATCGCCTCGATCGTGCATGGAATCTGGACGTGGGCATATTTGTTCTTGGCCCCGTTCTCGTGGTCCTTCACGGCAATCAGCGCCAGATCGCGCTCCGTCAGGCCATACTTCTCCATGTACATCCGGGTGAACATGCCGCCGAAGCCCGGCAGCGTGAGACCCATGTTGTACTCGGCCTCCGTATGCAGCATCGTCGCCACGATGTCCGTGGCATTCCACCCCGTCACCTTCCGCATGATTTCCCCGCCCGTCACCAGCACCACGTCGGCCATGCCCGACGCCACCGCCATGTACCCCACCTTGATGGCGCTGGCTCCCGACGCCGGCCCGTTCTCCACCAGCTCGGCGGGAACGGGCTCCATGTCCATCTTGCTGATCAGGGACGACGCCACCGCCGTCTGGTGGCAGAACAGGCCCGAAGACATGTTCGCGACGAAGACCTGGTCGATCTCCTTCCGGCGGCCCAGAAAACCCGCGTCCTGCAGGGCGTCCGTTGCCGCGTAGGCCAGCACGTCCGCCAAGTCGTATTCCGAGGAATTCCCGAACCGCGTGTGGCCGATGCCCACGATTCCAACTCGCGCCGCCATGATGCCGTTACCTCTTGAAGCCGGGCAGTTGCGAGTACTCGTTCGGCATGATGAGTTTCGCCGCCGACTGGAGATCGGCCTCCGAAACCGGGCGCGAACCTGTGCACTTCACATCCTTGACCGCGTTCCAGAGGGCGCGCGTCAGCACGAACGTGGGCACGCCGCCCAGCTCGTGGCGGACCGCCGGGAACTGCGCCGAACGGTCTTCCAGCTGGTACTCGATCATCCACCGCTTGAAGCCGTTGGGACTCTCCGCCACGATCCACACTTCGTCTTCCCCGAGAATATCAATGTGGTGCTCCATCTTGGCCGCGAACAGCTGCGCGCCCACGCGGAGGCCGCGCTTGATCGTCAGCGTGTGCAAACTCATGCCGAGCTGCCCCGACACATGGCGGCTGGTCACGATGCCGGCAATCACGCCGTTGATGGCGCCGACAATCACAAATTCGTTCGCCACGCGGTAGCGATACCACCCCAGGATTTCGGAGTACATGCGCGCCGCCACGATGTCATAGAAATCCGTCGGCACGCCGATCAGCGGATACACCGTGCCCAGCAGCGCCCCCACTTCCTCCCGGCGGGCCTCGCGCACCACCATCTTCTCGCCGGAGGCCAGCGTGATGACTTTCGGGGGATAAGGCTTCAGTTCAATCGCGGGCGGCCTCAGTTTCATTTCCATTGCATCGATTGCCATGACGTTCTCCTTTGTGTTCTGCGGCTTCAAAGCCGCGCAAATGGGTCTTGGACCGGTGTCTATACTGCGATCCTTTCCGCCCCGGTTCAAGGGAATTAGGTTGGGGTTAGTGAAACCTTTTTCCGCGAATCCTCTTTCCAGATTGAACCCCACGGACCGCTTCCTTTAGGATGCCGCGGTTAAAGGATCCCAGCATGAAACGCAGTTCCCCATCTTCTTCTTCCCGCCTGCCGGCCCTGCGCCAGGTGGTCGTCGCCGGCGCGCAGTTCACGGTGGTCCCCAACGACATCCCGGCCAACCTCGACCGCTGCATCCATTTTCTTCACCGCGCCGTCAAGGAAACCAAGGCCAAGCTGCTCGTTTTTCCCGAATCCATCACCACCGGCTTCCACCCCGCCATGCCCGTCCGCGATTTCTACGAGCTGCTTCCGCGCACCGCCGACATGCTCGCCCCCATCCAGAACGTCTGCCGCGAGCTCAAGATCCACTGCGTCCTGCCCACCTATGAGCGCGGCCCCAAGCCCGGCGTCGTCTACAATTCCGCCTTCCTGATCGATTCGCGCGGGCAGAATCTCGGCGTCTATCGCAAAACCCACCCCTTCCCGACCGAACGCCTCGCCGGCGGCGGCTGGACCACCCCCGGCAACCGCTATCCCGTTTTCCCCACCGAAATCGGCACCATCGGCATCCACATCTGCTACGACGGCGACTTCCCCGAAGTGTCCCGCATCCTCGCCGTCAAGGGCGCGCAAATCCTCTGCCACCCCTCGGCCCTCCTCCGCCATTTCCCCATCTGGGAAGGCATCAACCAGATGAGGGCCTATGAAAACCATGCCTACCACATCGCCGTGAACGCCGTGGGCGCCGATGCCGACGGCACCACCTATTTCGGCCACTCCATGATCGTCTCCCCCATCGCCCAGACCCTGGCCCTGGCCCGCGCCGTCGACGACATCATCTATACCGAACTCCACCCCGACCCCATCAAGCGCGTCAGCCCCGGCTCCGATGCCACCATGTGGTTCGACCACCTTGAAGACCGCAACGTGAAGAGCTACACCCGCGAACTCACCACCCACGTCCACTCCTCCTTCGAACCCGCCCGACGAATTCCAACTCGCCACTAGAAAAGACGTGCCTTTTTCCACATGCCTCTTTATTCTCAAACCCTCATGATGCGATTCCGACCAGCCCAGCACGCCACTCTTCTCGGAGTCCTCTGCCTTCTGCTCGGCACCTTCTCCCTTCATGCCCAGACCGAGGCCCCCGACGATTCCCCCGAAGCGCTCTTCCAAAGCGGCATGAGCCGTTTCGTCGCCGGCAACTACGATCAATCGGTCCAGTTCCTCGAACAGCTCGTCAAGGTGTTCGGCAAGGAACCCGAACTCCGCCAGCAAATCGACCTGGCCATGTATGCCCGCGCCTGCGCGCTCTACAACCTCGGCCGCTCCGCCGATGCCATCAAGGCGTTCGAGGAATACATTGCCCAGTATCCCGAATCCAAGTTCGCCGACGAAGCCATGTTCCGCATCGGCTCCGCCCAGCAGCAGCTCACCGAATACGAAGCCGCCGTGGCCGCCTACCAGAAACTGCGTTCCTCCTATCCGCGCTCCCCCTACGCCGAAGACGCCCTCTACCAAGTGGGCATCTGCCGCCTCATCCAGGAAAACAGCGCGCTGGCCTCCGCCGCCTTCAAGGATTTCATGGCGCTCTATCCCGAAAGCCCCCTCTGGGGCCAGGCCGGCGCCTTCTGCGCGCGCGCCCTCTTCGATGAAGGCAAGGCCCTCGACTCCATCGCCATGCTCGAAACCATCGAAAAGCGCCCCCGCACCTGGTCCGTGATTTCCTACTGCAACTTCCTCGCCTTCGAAGTCGGCGACTTCCTCTTCGACGACACCGAATACGAAGGCGCCCTCAAAGCCTACCGCCGCGTCAAGCCCCGCAAGGCCCTCCTCGGCCACATGCTGGACTATCAGCGCTCCATCGAAGCCGAACTGAAAATCCTCCAATCCCCCCAATCCTCCATGCGCGACATCCGCTCCCGCTTCCAGGAGGAACGCCGCCTCACCTCCAGCCTCGCCCAGGCCAAGGAAATGTCCGGCAAGCTGGAATCCCTCCCCGACTACGACGCCAACCTCTACCACCGCATCGGCCGCTGCTTCTTCAACACCGACCGCTACTGGGAAGCCCGCGCCGCCTTCACCCGCGTTGTCGCCATCGCCCAGGACGAAGCCGTCCGCGAGGCCGGCCACTTCGACCTCATCCTCTCCATCTCCCGCCTGCGCCGCTTCGACGACCTCGTCATCGAATCCGACCACTATCTCTCCACCTATGATCCGAAAGGAAAATGGGAATGAGCGGAATGAGAAAAGGGGTTCAGGGTTCACGGTTCAGGGTTCACGGCTGTTCACTTGAACCTTGGACATTGAATATTGGATGTTGGATATTGCGCCCCCTCATCCTCGCCGTTCTGCTGTGCACCGCCCCCCTGGCGCAAGCCGCCGTCTCCGGCAAATGGGAAAAATTTGAAAACTGCGTCCTCACCGATGGCTACATGGACGGCGACAGCTTCCACGTCCGCGCCAACAACAAGGACATCATCATCCGCCTCTACTTCGTCGACTGCCCCGAAACCAACAAGGAATTCGAGGACCGCAACGCCGACCAGGCCACCTACTTCGGCATTTCCGACACCCAGGTCGTCCCCCTCGGCCTCAAGGGCGAAAAATTCACCAAGAAGGAACTCTCCGGCAAGAAGTTCACCGTCTGGACCCGCTGGGAAGACGCCCGCGGCAGCAGTCAGCAGCAGCGCTTCTACGGCATCGTCCAGATCGGCAAGGACGACCTCGGCGAGCTGCTCGTCGCCAACGGCCTCGCCCGCGTCTACGGCGGCTCCACCGTCCTCCCCAATGGCACCTCCATCGATGCCCAGTTCGAGCGCCTCCGCCAGCTCGAGCGCCGCGCCAAGGCCAAGCGCCTCGGCGGCTGGGCCAAGCAAAAGAAGGGCAAGCCCGACGCCACCGAAGGCATGTTCGACATCGAACCCGAGGAAGGCACAACCGAGCCCGGCGAAAAACCCGCCTGGGTCGAGGAAGAAGAACCCGTCGAGGTCTATGCCGACAAATGGCCCAACGTCCCCACCGTCGCCTTCCTGCGCGCCGAATCCTTCGTCAACCGCGAGCTCTTCGAGGACGCCGAAATCGAAATGCGCAAACTCGTCCGCCGCTTCCCCGAGCATCCCCAGAAGGCGCGCATTGAATTCTACCTCGCCCTCTCCATCGCCATGCAGGAGCGCTTCGAAGAAGCCGTCGCCCTCTTCAAGACCTGGCTCCAGACCTATCCCTCCCACAACCTCGTCCCCGACGTCCAATACTGGATGCCCATCTCCCTCTACTACGACGGCAAGTACCAGGAAGCCCTCCCCTACTTCGACTCGTACGCGGAAAAGAACCCCATGAGCATCTACGCCCCCGAGGCCACCTACCGCGCTGCCTGCTCCCGCTACGCCCTCGAAGACTACGAACGCACCGCCGCCGACACCGCCACCTGGCTCCAGCAAAACCCCAACCACTATTTCCGCCACGAAGCCGCCATCATGCGCGGCGACGCCCTCTCCGTCCTCGGCGAACTCGACGCCGCCAAGGAAGCCTACCACCTCGCCATGGTCCCCGCCGCCGGCCCCTTCTACTACATGGCCCTCACCCAGATCGCCCGCATCCACAAGGCCCTTGCCGAAACCAACGACTACCTCCAGATGTCCCAGGACTACGTCCAGTACATCAAGGACATGCCCAACGACGGCAACATCATCGACGCCGCCTACAACGCCGGCTGGGCCCTCCGCCAGATCAAGCGCCCCGACCAGGCCCGCATCCTCTACTGGCAAATGATCGAACGCCACGGCAACACCCCCGCCTGGGAAGGCTTCGACCTCATGCTCACCGACCTCGCCGCCATGTACCCGCGCGGCACCGATGAATACGCCAAGGAGTTGCGCACCCGCTACGACAAGGCCCTCTCCGAGCAGCGCCTCACCCTCGCCGCCCGCCTCGCCTGGGCCGAAGCTCAAGTTCTCCCCCCCGAGGAGCAGGCCCGCCAGCTCGCCATCTTCGCCGGCCGCTTCAAATCCGACTACCTCGGCGCCGAAACCCTCGTCTGGCTCGGCAAATCCTGGATCGACAACGGCATGCCCGAATCCGGCATCCCCAACCTCGAACTCCTCCTCGAAAAATATCCCGACTCCCGCCAGGTCCCCCAGGCCCAAACCCTCCTCGCCCAGCAGGCCCTCGACAAAAAAGACTACGTCTCCGCCCTCTCCTACGCCGACGCCGTCCTCGCCAACGCCGCCGAAATCCAATACATTCTCGAAGCCACCTTCTGCCGCGCCGAAGCCCTTCTCGGCCTCCAGCGCTACGGCGAAGCCATCAGCGACTACAACTCCATCCTTGCCAACCGCGCCGCCCCCCGCCGCCTCAAGCCCGCCGCCCTCCTCGGCATCGCCGCCTGCATGGAAGCCCAGAAGGAATACTCCCAGGCCATCGCCTACTACCAGCGCGTCTACGTCCTCTACGGCGCCTACAAAAAGGAAGTCATCGAAGCCTACATCCGCAGCGGCGCCTGCTTCGAACGCACCGGCGACAAGGCCGCCGCCCTCAAAACCTATCAGGAATTCCTCGACAGCGATTTCGCCCCCGGCACCGCCGCCGCCGCCATCGCCCGCCAGCGCATCGCCCAACTTTCCGGAGGCGCCTCATGATTTCCCCCCCCGCCGGAGCGCGGGCATCCTGCCCGCTTCCCCACCGCCAAAAAGTTTTCCACACTGTGGAAACATTTTTTCCATTGTGTGGAAAAATCGCGAAAAAGTTTTCCATACTGTGGAAAACTGTTCTCCGCCCCCAATTCCTCATTCTTCATTTTTCATTCTTCATTGCTGTGGCCGCGCCAGAGGCCCAGGCCCAGCTCGGCCCCTACCCCATCGTGACAAAAAAAGCCTCCTTCGAGGCCAAGATCCTCAAGCGCGACAAGGACATCCTCTGGATCGAGCGCAAAAATTCGGATGGAACCGCCGCCCCGCAGGTCGGCCTCGCCGTGGCCGACATCCTCCAGGTCCAGATGCCCCGGCCCTCCCTCTTCGCCGCCATCGAGAAAATCCGCACCGCGCCCGCCGCCACCGATGCGCAATTCACCGCCGCCCACGCCGCCCTCGATAAATTCATCCTCCAGACCAAATCCCTCCGCGACATCCCCGGCATTCCTGCCGACGAGGCCATCCTCCTGAAAGGCCGCCTCTACGACAAGAAGGGCCTCTGGCGCGAAGCCTCCCGCCTCTACGAGGAAATCCTCGCCAAGGGCCAGCCCTCCCCCGTCACCACCAACGCCCAGATCCTCGCCGGCATTGCCTACGCCAAGGGCGGCGAATACAACCAGGCCATCGAATATCTCGGCGGCATGCCCCTCCCCGAAGAGGACGAGGAAATCCTCTCCCAGCTTTTGTTCGCGCTGGGCGATTCTTACTTCGCCCTTGAAAACTACGACAACGCCCTCCTCTCCTATCTGCCCCTCGTTGTCTTCTACCCCTACGTCTACAACAACGAGCCCCGCGGCCTCGCCGCCGCCCTCGGCTGCTACGCCAAGCTCAAGGAATGGGAACCCCTGTACCGCACCATCCAAGAAATCCAGAAGAATTATCCCAACACCCCCGCCGCCAAAACCGCCGAGGAATTCCTCGCTCAATACAAGGAAGACCTCGTCAACGCCGGCCAATTCGTCGATGCCGCCAAAATCACCTCGACCGATGTAAAACCAGGAGACTCGCCATGAAAAAAATCCTCGCCATCCTCGCCCTCGCCGCGCTCCTCCTTCCCGTTGGAGCCGTATTCGCCCAGGAACCGCCCCCGCCCGCCCCGCCCGCCGGCTCCGAGGCTCCCCCGCCCGCTCCCACCAAGGTCACCCTCTGGGGCATGATCAAGACCGGCGGCTGGGCCATGTGGCCCCTCGGCTTCTGCTCCGTCGGCGTCGTCACCATGATTGTTCTGAATATCCGCCTGGTCAGCCGCAAGAACCTGATGCCCGTCGGCGTGGTCATTCCCCTGCGCGCCGCCGCCGAACAACGCGATGTCGGCCAGCTCTATTCCCTCGCCCGCGCCAGCGAATGCCTCTTTGCCAAGGGCCTCGTTCCCGGCCTGCGCAAGATCAATCCCGACGACCCCGCCGCCTCCAAGCAGAACATGGAAGGCGCCATCGCCGAAGCCGTCGGCCGCGAAGAGGCCCAGGTCAGCTTCTGGATCAACTTCCTTTCCCTGTTCGCCAGCATTTCCCCCATGATCGGACTGCTGGGTACCGTGTCCGGCATGATCGGCGCCTTCCAGAAGATCGGCACCGGCGGCATGGGCAAGCCCGAACTGCTGGCCGGGAACATCGGCGAAGCGCTGATCACCACCGCCACCGGTCTGATCATCGCCGTCCCCGCCATCTTCGCCTTCTTCATCTTCCGCAACAACCTCTCCCGAATCGTCCGCGATGCCGAAAGCGAATACTCCGCCATCATCGACTCCATCACCGGCTCCGGCGACCTCTTCGCCGAAACCGAAAAGAACAGCACCGAAGCCGAAGAGGCTTGAACCACAGAGAGCACAGAGTTCCACAGAGGTGAGATGAACAACGAAGTCCAGAACAGTCGCGATCCGTTGACAGAAAAGGTCATTGGCTGCGCCATTGAGGTTCATCGGATTCTCGGTCCCGGCCTTCTGGAATCGGCCTATCAACGTTGCCTCGCTCTGGAACTACGGAATACGGGCATCCAATTCGAAACCGAAGTTTCCATGCCAGTCCGATACAAAAATGAGATTTTGGATTGCGGCTATCGCACGGACATGCTGATAGAAAAATCTTTACTGGTAGAATTAAAGGCTGTCGAAACCATTCTCCCCATCCATCAGGCCCAACTCTTAACCTACATGAAATTGTCCGGCATCCGAATCGGCCTCCTGATTAACTTTTACCAACCCCGTCTCATCGATGGTCTGAAAAGGTTCATCCTGTGATCCCCCTCTGTGCAACTCTGTGGCCCTCCGTGGTTAACCTGCTTGAGGTTTTCTCTTCATGAAACTCAAAAAGCCAACCGAGCCCGAAGCCAGCGTCGACATGACCCCCATGATCGATTGCGTTTTCCTGCTGCTCATCTTTTTCATGGTGTGCGCCACGATGAGCAAGGTGGACCAGACCCCCGAGGTGGTTCTGCCCATCGCGCCCAAGGCCGCCATTCCAGATGACCTGCGCGGACGCGGCGTCGTCAACATCGTCCCGCTGGGCACCCCCGTCGGCAACGGCGCCACGTCCGAGGAAACCCCCTTCATCATCTACGGCCAGGTCACCGACGAACCCGGCCTCGTCAAGGTCATCAGCGAGCGCCGCGCCACCGAACCCGACCTGCGCATCTACATGCGCGTGGACAAAAACGCCGAATTCAAGGTCGTCAAGCGCGCCATCCGCGCCTGCGCCAGCGCGGGCATCTTCGACATCATCTTCGGCACCTTCCAAAGCTCCAGCGCGGGGGGAGGCGTCTGATGAAACTCAAGCACAAGGACGACATCAAGGCCGAGGTCGACATGACCCCCATGATCGACTGCGTGTTTCTGCTGCTGGTCTTCTTCATGGTCTCCACCACGTTCAACAAGCAGGAGGCCGACATCTCGTTTGCCCTCCCCGGCACAGCCTCGCAGTCCGATGCCGTTGAAATCCCCGACGAGCAAATCATTCAGATCACCGAGGCCGGCAACGTTTTCCTGAACGACCTCGAATACGATGCCCCCGGCAACTCCGACATGCCCGAACTGGTCAAGACCCTCGTCCTCTTCCGCCAGACCGCCGAAGCCAACCGCGTCCCCGCCATGATCACCATCGCCCCCGAGGACAACGTCAAGCAGCAGCGCGTTGTGGACGTTCTCAACGCCTGCACCGCCGCCAAAATCGCCATGGTCACCTTCGCCGTCGGAGAGGATGAGGTATCCTGATGCGCTAGAAGAAGAAAACTGAATATCTAATGTCCAATATTCTATATTCTATGATGATGGAAGAGGGATTC
>CAYNHA010000086.1:0-4890 GCA_964397035.1 uncultured Verrucomicrobiota bacterium | reverse complement strand
GCCTTCGTCCACCCGGCTCTTCGAGCCTTCGATCAGGTCCGCCGTCTCCCGCGCCGCCTCCACCGCCGCATTGAGGGCGAGAATGTTCGTCTGGAACGCAATGTCGTCGATCGTCTTGATGATCTTCGCGATCTGCGCGCTCGATTCCGTGATGGCCGCCATCGAGGAATTCAACCCCTGCATGCGCTGCGAGCCCGTCTCCGCCGCCACCTTGGCCGAAGTCGCCAATTGGTTCGCCTGCGTGGCGGTCTCGGCATTCGCTTTCGCCTGCTGCCCAATTTCGGTGGCCGAAGCGCTGATTTCCTCCAAGCTCGCCGCCGTTTCCGTCGCGCCTTGGCTCAAGCTCTGCGAGGCGTCGGCAATCTGGCTTGTCCCGCTATTCACCTCGTTGACCGACGTGTTGACCTGCATCAGCGCCTGATTGATCTTCTCCACCAGCGTTTGCAGGGCACGGCCCAGATCGTCCTTTTCGGAACGCTGCTCGATATCCAGCACCCAGTTTCCGGCGGCCATGTCGCCCGCCAACGCCTGAATCTTGCGCTGGAAAGCCATCAATCCCTGCATCGCCCGGGAAAGCTGGCCGATTTCATCTCCACGCTTGAGATATTCGGCGGAAACATCCTTGGTCAAATCGCCCTTAACCGCAATACCATCCAATTGCGCCACCGTCGCCACGATGGGGCGGGAAATCGAACGGCTGATCAAGATGCCCAGAGCCATGGCCAACACAACCCCGCACAACGACAAAATCCACGAAATGCTTTTCTGCCTGTTTGCATTGACTTCGGCCAACTTCGCTGTCGAAACAGCGGCTTCGTCATTGATGGCAAACAGTTTGGCCAGCGATTTTTCTGAAGCAAGAAAAGCCTGGCGAGCCTTCAGAGATGCCTCAAACGCCTGTTCGTCCAGTTTTTCAATGGCAGGATCGTCCGCCGCCGTTCCCTTGGCGAGCATTCGATCCTTTTCCTCCTCTATTTTCCGGACACTCTGATGGTCCTCTTTCCACTTTTCCCATTCGGGAACAAATTGCTTCCAGACCTCGGCTTCTTCGACCGTCTGGGGCAACGGTTCATATTTTTTCCACGCGGCATCCGCACGGGCAAAGGCACTGTCGATATAGGCATATTGGGCCCGTCTTGCCTCTCCCGTCATCCGCTCAATCAGTAAACCCCGTTCTCCAACGAGAACGGCCGTTTGAGCTTCATTCATCACTTGCAAACTGTCCAAGCTGGGCAACCGGACAAACCCGATTTCCTCGATGGCCTGATCGCCTTTCATCACCCCGTAATAGCCAGCCCCTCCCACCATCAAGGTAATCACCGCCACGCCCAAGAATCCGGCAATCAATTTCTTTCCAATCGTCCATTCAAACATTTTCATTCTGTGTCCTTCTGTTTTGAAAATCGAATCCAGTATCCACTCAATGGATCGAGTTGAAACTTCCTAGGTCGCCAATGCCGCCACTTCTTCTTCGCGGAGCAGTTTGGCCACATCGATGATGATCTTCACCGCCTCGCCAATCTTGCCCATCCCCGACACATAGCGTCCAGACGTGGCGCTGGAGAATCGGGGTGGAGGCGAAATGTTGCCTTCGGGAATGTCGACCACTTCGGAGACCGTGTCGACCACCAGTCCGAGGGTGACATCGCTCACCGACACCACCACCACGCACGTCCGGTCATCATAGGCCACCGATGGCAGATGGAACCGGATGCGCACATCCATCACCGGAATCACCTTGCCCCGCAGGTTGATGACACCCTTCACGAAATCCGGCATGTCCGGCACTTCCGTGATCTTCTGGATCCCCACGATCTCGATCACGTGCCCAATCGGAATGGCAAACTCTTCATCCGCGATTTGAAACGTTAGAAACTTGTCCTTCTGGGCATCGATGTCTTCATCGTCATCCCACGTATCCTCCTGAGCCTCGTTCCTCCGCCCCTTGTCTACGGCCATATGGTGATCTCCTTGGTTGTGATGCCACAAGGATGCGCCCAGTGGCAACAGACCTGCAATGAGCCAATTCCTTACAAACCAACGGGAATTCCTTACAAAGCCTCCACCTCGCGAATCGTCCACCTCCCACCTTCATGTTTTTGGCATGTCCTCCAACGGATTTCACACCACCGGAAAGTCTGCGGAAAGGGTGGTCTCCCCCTTGCGCAACGCGGCCATGAGCTAATTCCGCCGGATCGGTTTGGTGATGACCTGCCGGGCACCTGCTTTCAGGTAGGAAGCCTGCTGATCCTTCAACGCATGGGCCGTCAAAGCATAGACGGGCGTGGACCGCCGACCAGCCTCTTTTTCAGCCTCGTGGATCCGACGCATGGCTTCCATGCCGTTCATCTCCGGCATTTCCACATCCATCAACACCAGATCGAAACGGCGCTGCGCGCACAGGTCAATGGCCTGCTGCCCATGGCTGGCCTCCACGATTTCGACGGGCTGGTCTTCCAGAAACGCCCGGATCAAGTCGCGGTTCACATCCACGTCGTCCACCACCAGGAGGCACAGGGGCGGCAGGGAATCCTCCGCCACTCGCAGCGGAAGAACCACTGTGAAGACCGATCCCTCCCCCTCTTTGCTCTTCACCCAGATTTTGCCGTCCATGAGACCGACCAACCGCTGAATGGCCGAAAGCCCAGACCCGCTCCGTTCGAACAAATGGGGGATCCTCCCCTTCGCAATGCCCGCGCCCGTGTCGCTGATTTCCAGCAAAAACCGATTTCCCTCCAACGGCACCACATGAACGCGCACCCGTCCCGTGGACGTGAAATGAATGGCGTTCCCCAACAGACCGGAAAGCACCTGCTGCAATTGCACGGCATCGCCCATCAACAGGTCGGGCATCGCACTCGCCACCTCCACCTCGAAGGCCAGCGATTTTTTCAGGGCCTCCTCCGCCAGCAAACGGCGACACGTGTCGACCACCCCCCGCACGGAAAACGGCTTCGCCTCCAACTGGCTGCAAGAATACTCCGCCAGCTTGGGCACACGCGCTGTGTGATTCCGGCTCACGGAGAAATGATCACCGCAAGAGGAAGTCCCTGTCAAGCGCGAAGCCAGAAAATCGGCTCCCGGTTGTCGCGTCATTTCGGCCCGCCAAACCGGGTTTTCCACACAGTGGAAAAAAGTTTTCCACCGTGTGGAAAACGGATGTGCATTTCCATTCTGGACGGAATGGGATAATGTCGGGTCCAGTGAACATGCACTCCGACACTCTCAAAACGGATGTCCTGATCGTGGGCGCGGGCCCGGCGGGATTGGCCTGCGCCATCCATCTGGCCCGGAAGGGCACGGGACAGCGCATCCTGGTGCTGGAGAAATCCGCCCGCATCGGAGGGCATCTGCTCTCCGGCGCGGTGATGCGTCCGGACGCCCTGAAACGGCTCCTGACACCCGAAGAGTACGCGGGACTTCCGCTGGGGCCCGTCGTCCGGCACGAATCCTACCACGCGCTGACACCAACCCGGTCTTTCCGGTTGCCGTTCGTTCCGCCCAAGATGCACGCACTCGGCATGCCCCTCCTTTCCCTCTCCAATCTGGGAACCGCGTTGGGGCACATCGCAACATCCCTCGGCGTGGAAATCCTGACCGCCCAAACCGCCGACGCCCTCCTATGGGAAGGCGACCGCGTGGCCGGGGTCCGCTGCGAAAACGAAACCATTTTCGCCGCAACCACGGTGCTGGCCGAAGGCCCGGCCGGACTTCTCCAGCGCGAACTCGCCGAGTGGCATCCCGAAGGGCGCGGGCCCAATCCCCAGACCCATGCCCTGGGAATCAAGGAAATGATCGAAATCCCCGCCCGTTCCGATGCGGCGGGCACCATCCACCACACCTTCGGCTATCCGCTGGGATTCAACGTCTACGGCGGCGGCTTCCTCTATCACGTGGACGAAACCCATGTCGCGCTGGGCCTCGCCTTGGCGCTCGATTACCGGGATCCGTCCACCCATCCCCATGAGTTGTTCAGAAAATGGAAGAGTCATCCGCTCGTGCAAGCCCACATCTCGGACGGAAAAACCGTCGCCTATGGCGCCCGGCTGATTCCCGAGGGCGGCTGGCATTCGCTCGCCCGCTTCGATGCGCCCGGGGTCAGGGTCATCGGCGACTCCGCCGGCCTCGTGGACACCATGGAATTGAAGGGTCTGCATCTGGCCGTGGAATCCGGCATGGCCGCCGCCGAAGCCATTCTGCGCGGAGATTCGATCCGCACGGAGGATATTCCCTCGCTGGAGGGCCTGCGCCGCACGGCCAACTACCGCGCAGCCTTTCGGGCCGGCCTGCCCTTCGGCATGGCGGCGGCGGGAATGGCATGGCTCAGCCGCGGGCTTCTTCCTGCGGGGTGCATGGCCCAGCGAAACGAGCGGACATGCCTTCAGCCCACCGGCCATCAACGCCCCGCGGAGTCCCAGCCGGACGCCGGACCGTTGGATCTGGGCATGGAGGCCGACTTGTTCCTGGCCAACCTGCGCGTCCGCGAAGGTTCGGCCCACATCCAATTCAAGGATGCCGCGACATGCGAAGAGTGCCGGGCCGCCTATGCCTCCCCCTGCACGCGGTTTTGCCCGGCCGCCGTCTACGCCCTTGCGGAGGACGCCGTTCACGCTCGCGCCGAGAACTGCCTGCAGTGCCGGTGCTGCACCCTGAAATGTCCATTCGACAACATCCGCTGGGAAACCCCGCGGCATGGTGCCGGACCGGATTACCGGAACCTGTAGCCGGGCGCGCCGCGCCGTCTACAGGTGGAGGCTTTCCGCAATGGAGTCGCAGACATAGTCGAGCGACTCGGCCATCAGGCCCGCCACATTGATGCGGCCGCCCTTGACCATGTAGATGGCCTTTTGCTCGCGCAAAAACTCCACCTGCGCATCGCTGAGCCCGCTG
>CAYNHA010000085.1:0-21565 GCA_964397035.1 uncultured Verrucomicrobiota bacterium | reverse complement strand
GCCATGATCTTTCCCTGAAAATCCGGGAGGTGTTGGATGCCTCTGGTGACGAGATTGATTCTTTGGTCCAACCATAGGAAAAGGAACCGGCTATGCAAATCGAGCAGACGCGTTGGATGGAGAAGGGGGGATGGACTCCTGCATCTCCCGGGGGATTCGGCAGCGCGGCCCAACTGGTCCTGGTGTTCGCCGGGACTTCCCTGATCCAAAATCCGGACAAGCTTGCGGAGGTTCGCGCGGCCTATCCCCGCGCGAAAATCATGGGGTGTTCCACGGCCGGCGAAATCTGCGGGACGCAGGTGACGGACGACTCGATGGTGGTTACGGCGATTCGATTCGCTCATTCGACGGTGGAGGGGGCCTGCATCCAGATCCAGGCGGAGGAAAACTCGTTTCGGTTGGGCGAACGTCTGGCCCAATCGCTGGAACCCCGCGGGCTCCGGCATGTCTTCGTGTTGTCGAACGGGTTGAAAATCAATGGCAGCGACCTGGTGCGCGGCTTGACTTCCGTTTTGCCCTTGGACGTGGCGGTGACCGGGGGGCTGGCCGGGGATGGCGGTCGTTTCCTGGAAACGCCCGTGTTGTGGGGGGGAGACGTCCAGTTCGACACGGTAGCGGCGATCGGCTTGTATGGAGACCGGCTGAAAATCGGCTATGGGTCGCTGGGGGGATGGGATCCTTTCGGTCCGGAGAGGCTCATCACACGCTCCCGGGGAAACCGGTTGTACGAATTCGACGGCAAATCCGCTCTGGAACTCTACAAGAAGTATCTGGGGGAGCATGCCAAGGGGCTGCCGGCCACGGGGCTGCTTTTTCCGCTGTCCATCCGCACGCGGGAAGGGGAGCGAGGATTGGTGCGCACGCTGCTGGCCATTGACGACGCCGAACAAAGCATGGTTTTTGCGGGAGACATTCCCGAGGGGGCCTATGCCCGGCTGATGAAGGCGAATTTCGACCGGTTGATCGATGGGGCCGTGGGGGCGGCCAAAACCAACCAGGACATGATGGGAAGCTTTCCCGCCGAATTGGCGATCCTGATCAGTTGCGTGGGTCGGAAAATGGTGCTGCGCCAGCGGATCGAGGAAGAAGTGGAGGGGGTTCGCGAGGTGCTGGGGCCGCAAGCGGTTCTGACGGGTTTTTATTCCTACGGGGAAATTTCGCCCCATGCTCCCCGTTCGCGCTGCGAGCTGCACAACCAGACCATGACCATCACGACGTTGTCGGAAATCGTGCCGTGACATTTCCCGTCCATAGTCTATTGCGCCGCCAGATCAAGGTGCACCTGGGAGAGCAGGGCCGGGTGAACCCGGAAATCCAGTCCTTCATCGCGGCGGTCAATGAAGCCTATCGCGAATTCGATGCCGACCGCAGCATGCTGGAGCGGTCTCTGGAGTTGAGTTCGCAGGAACTGCTGGAAGCCAACGCCCACATACAGGCGGTGTTCCACGCCTTTCCGGACTTGTTCCTGTGGATCGACGAACAGGGTGTTTTCATCGATTGCCAGGGAGGGGGAACGGCTGGAGCGTTCTTTGGACTGCCGGAACCCATGGGCCGCCGCATTCAGGACATTCCGGAAGCCGGCGTGAGAAGTGCGCTGGAGGAGGCTGTCCAGGAGGTTTGGCGGACGCGCGAGGCGACGAGTTTGGAATACCGGTTGCCCGATTCCGCCGGCGGAAGGTGTTTCGAGGTCCGGTTGCTGATCCTGGCGGGAAACAGGATCCTGGCCATTGTCCGCGACATCACCGCACGCAAGCAGGCGGAAGAACGGCTCCGGTTCCACGCCCAATTGCTCGAGGGGGTGAGGGAATCCATCGTGGCGTCGGACATGGACGGAATCATCCGGTACTGGAGCCGCGGGGCCGAAAACCTCTACGGTTATTTAGCCGATGAAGTCATGAACAAGCCCTACCGCCAGTTTGCTGGTGCTGTTGAACCGCCGGACGAGGAATCCTTCCGCCGCGAAATCGTCGAGAAGGGGTTTTGGCGCGGGGAGCATGTCCAGCGCCACAGGAACGGAAGCACGTTTTGGACGTCCACCTTCATTTCGCCGTTTGTGGACGAGAATGGGAGGTTGGCGGGTTTCATCGGGATGGACCAGGACATCACGGCGCGCAAGCAGGCCGAAGAAGCCTTGCGGGACAGCGAAGAGCGGTTCCGCCAGGTGGCCGAAAACGCGGGGGAGTGGATCTGGGAGCAGAATGCCGAAGGGCTTTATACCTATTCCAGTCCCGTGGTGGAGAGGATCCTGGGCTTCAAGCCGGAAGAACTCGTCGGAAAGATGCACTTCTACGATCTTTTCGATCCGCAGGTGAAGGAAAAGATCAAAAAGGAGGCTGCCGGGCGGAGTGTTCGCAGGGAATCCTTCTGGCGGCTTTCGAATCCCGTGATCCACAAGGATGGGCACGTGGTCATTCTGGAAACCACCGGGGTTCCGATACTGGGGCCGGACGGGCGGTTATTGGGATATCGTGGTACCGATACGGATATTACGGAACTCAAGCAGGCCGAGGACAAGCAGGACAAGTTGCAGGCGCAGTTGAACCAGGCCCAGAAGATGGAATCCGTGGGGCGGCTGGCGGGCGGGGTGGCGCACGACTTCAACAACATGCTGCAGGCCATCCTGGGCCATGTGGAACTGGCTCTGGAGCAGGCGCCCCAGGGCCAGCCACTGCGCGGCGACCTGATGGAAATCCAGAGGGCGGCGGAGCGCTCCGCGGACCTGACCCGCCAATTGCTGGCCTTTGCCCGCAAGCAGGCGGTGGCTCCCAAAGTGCTGGATCTGAACGAGACGATCGAAGGCATGCTCAAGATGCTGAGGCGGTTGATCGGTGAAAATGTCGATCTGGTCTGGCACCCGGGGCACAGCCTGCGTCCGCTGAAGATGGATCCTTCCCAAATCGACCAGATCCTGGCCAATCTGTGCGTCAATGCCCGCGACGCCATCGGGGGGGTGGGTTCCATCACCATCGAGACCAGTGCCGAGGTTTTCGATGACGCGTTTTGCGCCGCCCATGCGGGGGCCGTTCCCGGCGACTACTTGCGCATTGCGATCACAGACAACGGCGAGGGGATGGACAAGGATACGCTGGCCCATATCTTCGAGCCCTTTTTCACCACCAAGGGGATTGGTCAGGGAACCGGGTTGGGGCTGGCCACCGTGTATGGCATCGTCAAGTAGAACAACGGATTCATCACGGTCTACAGCGAGCCGGGAGAAGGCTCCACGTTTCAGATTTTCCTGCCTCCGCACCAAGGGGCCTCGGTGTCCGGACGGAGCGCCGGGACGGTCGAGCCTGTTGCACGCGGCCACGAAACCATTTTGCTGGTGGAGGACGAGCCGGCCATCCTGGCCATCAGTCAATCCATGCTGGAACGTTTGGGATACCGGATTCTGGGGGCCTCCACTCCCCGGGAGGCGATTCGGCTGGCGGAGGGAAATGCGGGGAAAATCGGGCTTCTGATGACCGATGTGGTGATGCCGGAAATGAACGGGCGGGATTTGGCCCGGAATGTGACCGCCTTCCAGCCTGGCCTCAAATGCCTGTTCATGTCGGGGTACACGGCCGATGTGATTGCCCACAACGGCATGCTGCACAAAGGGGTCCATTTCATCCAGAAGCCCTTCACCCTGCGGGAGCTGGGCACGCACGTCCGGTCGGCGCTGGATTCCTGAAGAGGCAGGGGTCTCTACTCGATGAACCCCTTGAGGGCCCGGGCCTCCGCATCCGGAAAGAGGGCCATGCCGGTCTTCATCTTGCGCATGCCCAGTTTCCGATAGAAGTCCTCTTTTCCGGGCGAGGAGTAGAGAATGACGTTGAAGCGGGAAAAGCGGGCAAGGAGCGCCTTCACCAGTTGGGCTCCGATTCCGTGCCGCTGGAATTCGGGGACGACGGCCACGTCGTAGATGGCGGCTTGGCAGACGCCGTCGGAGAGCGCCCGGGCAAATCCGACGAGGCGGTTGCCTGAATAGGCAAACACGGTGGCCTGGCTGGATTCGAACGCCTGTTGGTGCAGTTCGGGCGAAAAGTGGCCCATGCCGACCCGTTTCAGGGTTTCATACACCACGGTCCAATCCACGTTGGAACAATCGAATCGAAGCGTCACGTCCATACCGTTCTCCACTGCGTGAGGTTGGGTGCAGGCTACACCGATGGAAGGGGGTGTCAAGTTCCTGTGCTTGACTTCCCGCAAGAGGGAGAGACGATGGAAGTCATGATGACCCATTCCTGGAAACCGTGCGAGGAACTGGCTCCCTATATTGAACGATATTGGTTCTGGGAGTCCGGTGCGGCGCAAGCCCTGCCGGTTCTTCTGCCGGGAACGGGGAACGACTTGTTCATCCATTTCAAGCGGCCGTTTGCATCCATCCGCAGTCCGGCGCACCTGCTGTGCGTCCGGTCCCGCCCGTGGCCATTGGAGCCGGATGGTCCCACCGCGTTTGTCGCCATTCGTTTCCGCATGGGCGCGCTGCGCCACTTTTGCCGGTTTGGAATCGGGGACCTGTTCGATCAGGCGGTGTCGGTGGAGCAATTGTGGGGGAAGGAGGGGGGGCGATGGGCCGAGCAGGTGGAAATGGAATTCCGTTATCCGCGCGCCATCGTCATCCTCGAATCCCAATTGCTCCGGTGGCTTCGGAAATACCGCCGGATGGAGGCTGAAATCGACCGGGCCGCCACTCAATTGTATTACGGGCACGCGGACTGCCGGGTGGAGGATCTGGTTTCTTCGGGTCGGATCAGCCGTCGCCAGTTGGAGCGAACCTTCAAATCCGCGATGGGGCTGTCGCCGAAGGCGTTTCAGCGTCTGGCCCGCTTCCAGCAGACCGTGCGCGATTTACTTCTTGTTCCGTCGCGTGGAGGATTGGACACGGCCCTTGCGCATGGGTACTACGATCAATCCCATTTCATTCGGGATTTCGAATCGTTCGCGCAGGTTTCGCCCACCGCGTTCTTGAATCGCCGGAATTCCATGTCGCATTTTTACAATCCGCCCGGAGCGCTTTCCGCTATACCCGCCTGCACATTCATGAGGAATGGAAACAACGGAAGGAAAGGCGGAGGAACACCATGATCGTGATTCATGCGGAGATGAAGGCGAAACCCGGGCAGGCGGAGGTTCTTGAACGGTTGCTGCTGGAATTGTTTCCCAACGTGCAGAAGGAGGAGGGGGTCGTGAACTACATCCTCCACCGGCACGCCACGGAGAAAGAGCGGTTTTTCTTTTACGAGCGCTATGCGTCCCGCGCAGTGATGGACGCGCACATGAAGACGCCGTACTTGCATGACGTACTGGAAGCCGCTGGACCCTTGCTGGCCGCGCCTCCGGTGGTCGAGGTGTACGAAGATCAGGCGGAAGTGAAGCCGCCCGCCCAACCCGCCGGGATGGTGAAGGCGGCCCACAACGGTTCGACGGTGTGGGTGCGCGCCGATCTTCAGGGGCGGCAGAAGGAACACTGCATTTGCTGGAGCTGCCGGAAGTTCCAGCCGGACACGGCCGACAAGGGGTGCCCCATCATTTGTTCCGTGCTGCAGCTTGCCGCGCAGAAAGGCGTGATCCTGCCGGTTTGGGCGTGTCCTGTCTTTGACGAGAAGGCGTGAGGGTACGCTCGGGGCGGATGCGGGATTTTCCGTCTCCGCCCCTTACTGCCACGTCACGGCGAGCGGATTGCGGCGGGGAATGCCGGTAATCTTGTACTTGGGATGGCCGAGCATCATGGCGTAGGCGAATTTCCGGCCCGCAGGCAAATCGAGCAGCGCCAGCAACGGTGCGTAGCTGGCGGAAGCCGCCATCGCGACAAAGCCCGCCCAGCAGGTTCCGATGCCCCAGGCGGGCGCGGCGATGTCAACATGCGTCAGGGCGATGAGGGCATCCACCGGTGCGATGGGATTGCCCTCGGGGATGTGCGCGATCAGCAGGTGCGGCGCCCCGCGGCAGATGACATCGTAGCCCATGTCCCAGCCCGCGATGATCTTGGGCAGATAGCTCCCCATCGGGTGGTCGGCCGGCAGCGTTTTCATCCAGTCGATGGTGAATTCGGCGATTTTCCGGACGGTTTTGGAATCGTGGACCACGAGCCACTGCACGGGCTGGCCGTTGCTCCCGGAGGCGGCATAGCGGGCCACATCCAGGATTTCCAGCAGGACGCTTTTCTCCACGGGCGATTGGGTGAAGCGGCGGATGGTGCGCCGTTTCTTGAGGTAGGGCACCAGATCGGCAGGCGACAGCATGCCCGCCCCTTCCGGGAGCGGCGTCTTCTCCTCGGGCCGGACATTCAGGACGAGTGCCTGCGCCGGGCAAAAGGCTTCGCAATGGCCGCAGCGGATGCAGCGGTGGGCGACCTCGTCTTTCACGTGCGGCAGGGAACCGTTCTCGGGCGGTGAAACGATGGACATGGGGCAGACGACGGAGCAGCGTCCGCACCGGGTGCAGAGATCGGGATTCACGAGGAGGGTCGGCATGTGTTGTTCCTTTTTCGGGGATTTTGCTAGGGGCTGTTCTGGAGGATGGCAATGAAAGTCCAGGTCCGGTTCCGGATGGGCATGTGGACCAGCCAATAGGGGCCGGACTCGACGCATTCGCCGGGTTTGTGCTGGCGGTCGAGCACTTCCTGGAAATACGTGGAAATGAATTCGTCGGACTGGTCGATCGTGGGCAGATCCGCGCGGGATTCCCAATCGGCCACGGTCCGGGTCTTGAGTGTGTCCACCACGATGCGGTGGACGGGAACGGTGTTGCCTGTTTCCGGCTGGACCTCTTCGGTTGTGCGGATCAGCAGGCTGCGGCGCGTACCCCCGACGGCCAGGGAAAAGTCCAGCATCATGCGTTGCAGGGTGCCGAGCGTGACTTCCAGACCGACGGCGCCGACGGTTTGGCCATCGACCAGGAGGCGGCTGGTGCAGCCCATCAGAAGAGTCTGCGAGATGGCATCGGCATAGGGGCGGCCCCATTCGGGACGGTCGTTGGTGGACTGGATCGCGGCTTGAAACCACCCGGCGCGGGTCACGTCGAAATCGGGTTGGTTTTGATAGCGCGCAAAGCCGGGGAAGCTGACCATGGCGCCGGAGGTGGAGCCTGCCACCGACCACAAGATATCCCGCTGCGTCCGGTGGAAATGCGTGAACAGGCCGTTGAGCCGTCCAAGCCGCGCGGCGGCATCCTCGGCGGCGGGCCGATGCTCCGGATCCCGCGCCCAGGGGGAGAGAACCGTGGTGGGGAAGTCCATGGACAGCCGTGAGCCGTACCGCTGGTTGAAGGCCATTCCGGGCGGGCGGGTGGCATCATTCAGAAAATCCTCGTCGAGATAGAACCCGTCGCGCCCGGCCGGAGTGGGTTCGCGCCAGGGCAGATGGGAGGCGGGGCTCGACAGCAATTCCACCGCGGTTTGGCGGTAGAGCATGACGATTTGCTCCACATCGCCCATGAACTGCGAAAGGATTTCGGCGTGGCCGACAACGGAAGCGGAAAACATGTTCTTTTCGTTCTGAATGGCCAGCGAGCGTTGCCGGAGGCTCAGTCCCACGATGGCGGCCAGCCCGGCCAGAACCAGCACGGCCAGGCCTCCGGCGGCGATTTTCCAGCGGCGGACTTGCCGAGCCGAACGGTCCAGGGCGATTTGGCGGCGCTCGATTTGAACCGCGAGTTCCTTGACCTGCCGATCCATTTCCTCCGTCTGCACGGGATCGGGGCAGTCGGCTTTCACAGCCTCTAACAGGCGGGATTGCGCGCGGGCCAGCGTCAGGTCGTCCTGCTGGATGGCCAGCCGGATTTGCAGGCCGAGCGCATCGACCAGGGCCTGGCGGGCCTCCTGGTTTCCGTTCCACAGCGCGAGCGCCTGGCGGAAACTTCCAATGCACTCCGACAATTGTCCATAGCAGACCGACGCGGAATCTTCGTCCACCTCGTTCAGCGCGTGGGGATCGGGGCTGGACTCGTCCCGCAGCCGCCGCCGGACTTCGGCGAGAAGTTCGGCGGCCCGTTGGCCGATGGCCATGGATTCCGAATGGGCCAGGATGTCGCGGAGGTCCTGCTGGAAAGCCTCCACGGACGGATAGCGTTCCGCAATGGGTCCGGCGAGGGCTTTCATGGCGATGCGGGAAAGGGCGGGAGTGATGACCGGGGAATCGCTCACCTCTTCGGGGGGGAGGACATGGCCCTTGGCTGCCATGCGGAGGGTGTCCATGACCGTTTCGCCATCGTGGGGCGGCCGTCCGGTCATGATTTCGTAGAGGATGCCGCCCAGCAGATAGACATCGCTGGCGGGACACAGCGAAGTCATTTGGCCGCGGACCATCTCCGGGGCGATGTAGGAGGGGGTTCCGGCGAGCTGGGGCTTCAAGTCCGGAAAGCGCTTGTACTCGTTGCGCTCGTCGAAGTAGATCGCCAGCCCCCAGTCCATGACATAGACTTCGCCGTATTCCCCGAGCATGATGTTTTCCGGCTTCAGGTCGCGGTGCAGGATCGCCTTGCTGTGGGCATACGCCACGGCGTCGCACACCTTCAGCAGCACGTGGAGATGGTCTTTCCATGTCATCTGTCGTGCCCGGGCCGAAACGGCTTCCCGGCGGGCGGGATCGCGAATTTTTTCCGGATGGAGCAAATCGTTCCAGCTTGTGCCCGAAACCCGCTTCATCGCGAAGAACGGGCGTCCTTCGGCATCCTTGGCCAGCGCATAGATGGGCACCACGCCGGGATGGTCCAAGCGCGCCGTCATGTAGGCTTCGTTGGTGAATTCGCCGGTTTCCGAAGAGCCGGACGCCTCGGGCTTGCCTCCCGCGCGGCAGATTTTGAGCGCCACCTCGCGTTTCAGGGATTTCTCCTCCACGCTGTAGACGATGCCCATGCCGCCTTCGCTGATCTTGTCGAGCACCTCGTAATGCGAACGGTCCTCCGGATCGCACTCGCAGAGGGAGCCCGTTTCATCGATCACGATGCGCCGTCCTCCGCGGGTGATGGTTTCGGTTGGAATCTGGTTGGGATCGATGTCGTAGGTCAGGAAACCGGTCGCCTGGCTCCGGATGGTCACTTCCGGGCGGGTGCCGGCATCGTTTGGAATCATGTTCTCGTCTGGCGTTTCGCAGCTCTGCGTTGGATTCATCCCGACCTCTTCCGATGATTCACTTGCCCGCCTGGATCTCATTCCAGATCTTCAGATATTTGGCGTTGCCCTCGCCGAGGTCCTGGATCATCTCCGCCTTTTCAAGCACCTCGGGCGGGGGGAAGAGAACGGGGTCTTCGCGGATGGTCTCCAGCAGAAGGTCATAGCTGGGGCGGTTGGGGCAAAGGAAATAGATGAACTCGGTCAGTTCGGCCGCGGTTTGCGGCTCCAGAACGAAATTGATGAACCGGTGCGCCAGCTCGGCGTGCCGGGCCGTGGAGGGAATCACCATGTCATCGATGGTCAGAGAGGAACCTTCCCGGGGCAAGGCAATCTGGACGTCCTCGTTTTGGCTGCGTGCCAGCAGCAGGTCGCCCCCGTAGCCGTGGGTGAGCACGAACTCGCCCGAAGCCAGGCCGGTTTTGTAGCGCTCGTTCTCGAACCCGGCCAGATTTTGCTTCCAGCGCAGGACCACGTCCTTGGCCTGCTCCAGCTCCTGGTCGTCGAGGGTGTTGAGGCTGTAGCCGAGGAACTTCAGCGCGGCGCCGATGGTTTCGCGGCAGTCGTTCAGCATCGTCATGCGGCCCTTGAGGTCGGCGCGGTCCAGCATGGCCCAGGTGGGTTCGAAGCGGTCGATGCGGCCGCCCAGATAGCCCAGGCCCGCCGGACTGACGGTGTAGGGAACGCTGTACTCCATGCGTTTGTCGACCGCCAGATCGAGATAGAAGGGATCGATGTTCCGCAGGTTGGGAAGGCGTTCGGGATCGAGCTGTTGCAGCAGACCCTCGTCGTTCAGGATCTTGGCCATGTAGCTGCTGGGGAAAAGCAGGTCGTAATGGGTCGTCCCCTTTTTGACCTGGGCATACAGGGCCTCGTTCGAGTCGTAGGTGTCGATCGCGACCCGGCAGCCGTTTTCGCGCTCAAACTGGGCGATGAGGGAGGGTTTGACATAGTCGGACCACGTATAGATGTGCAGCACCGGTTTTGGGGCGCCGCAGCCCGCCGCCAGTGCCAGCGCGCACGCACAGATTCCCAACCAAGGCAGGACATGGATCTTCATCGCAAGGCTCCGTTGCTCGAATTCATCGCCGCACATTGCCATCCTGCCACGCCGCGCCGCGCCGCGCAACATTCCAGACGCCTCAGCAAGGCGTCCCTATTGGAAACCCGGCAGGGCGTCGAGGTCGAGCGTGGCGAAGAGGTCAGCGAGGGTTTCGGCGCGGCGGATTTGGAGGATGGGACCGTCGGAACAATTCCTTCGCCGGCGTTTCAAGCCCATTTTGCCGCTATATTGAGCAGCCGAAGGAGGAAAAAAACGGGTGCGGTCGGATCAAAAAATGTCATGTTTTTGATGAAAAATGTCATGTGTTTTCCCTTGCGATGCCCGTTTGGTTGCCCGCATCCTTGTTGGGCGGGCAGAGGTGTTGTTCCTCGTGGACGTTGGTGTGCCACGTGCCCAATCCAGCGATTGCCGCAGGCGAAAGAGACGGACCCGAGAGATGAAAACATCACAATTTGAAACCAGCGACCATATCCAAACCCACAACGAGGAGGGATGGCTGTGATGGGGAGAACAAGAGGCGGCATGAAGCGGGCCTGGCATCGGTGGGCGCTGGCATGGGTCTTGGTTGGCGGCGGGGTTGCGCAGGCCGATTTCGCGCCGGGGACGACGAACACGGTGTACGCCGAGGGAACGTCGGGCGCGAGCTATCTCCTCTACCTGCCGACAAGCTACGACGCCACCCTGCCGCCGCCGCTGATGTTGTACTTTGATCCGGGAGCCAACAGCGGCTATGGCATGGACAAGCTGCGGCCGAGCTGCGAGGCGGCGGGCTGGGTGCTGGCGTGTGCCAACGAGCTGCGCAACGGGGCGATTCCCAACCAGGCGCTCAAGATCCGCGAGATCATGGACGACGTGCGCCGGCGGATCGCCCATGACCGGGCGCGCTTCTATTTGGCCGGTCTCTCGGGCGGTTCGTGGCGCGTCCAGACCCTTTCCCGCGAGTACTGGGACGAGGCGGCTGGAGTGCTGCTGATGGGGTGCTGGATCGGCGACTACGACGACTACACGGTTTTTCCGGACCGCCTGGCCATCGCGCGCGTGAACGGATCGACGGACCTGCCGCCCTCGATGGACACGAACTATTACGCCCGGTCGGCGGTGCGTGTACACGACGTGGTGTTCGAGGGCGGGCACGAGATCGGGCCGACCGGATCGATCAGCGCGGCGCTGGCGTGGCTGGAGAAGGATTTCGCGGCCGTCGGGCGGACTTATGTGCCGGCCGGTTTCGAGACGGCGGCGTCCGGGCGGGTGGCCGCGGCGGAGGCGGCGTGGGCCACGGCGGATTACGGCGGGGTGGTTAGCAACGCGGTGGCGGTGATGCTGCGCCATCCCATGTCCAGCTCCGTGCGTGCGGCCGAGCGATGGCTGCTGCGGGTATGCACGAATGCCTCGTTGCGGACCCAGGTGCAAATCCAGCCGGAATCGAATGAGGGCTGGGCGATGTCGTGGATGCTGATGCAGCGGGGCTTGGGTGCCGATGGCGGATTTCCGCAGGAACAGGCCCGGGCCTTCTTCGAGGCCGCAGTGGCGGCGTGTCCGACCAACGCGCGGGCTCTGGCGGAGTGCGCGCACCAGATCCTGAACGATCCGGCCTCCGCGCGCGCGGAGTGGCCGCGCGCGGCGGAGCTGGCCGAGGAAGCATATGTTCTGAAAACGAACCACTGGCGCGCACGATATGTGCAGCACGAACTGGCGGCGCAGGCGGGGGATTTGCGCGGCGCCTTGGCGCGCTTGAAGGATGCGATGGACCGGATGCCGGGGAATTTGGGCAACGACGCGCTGTCCAACACGTACGCGGATTGCGAGGAAGAGGCGGCATGGCGCGAACGGACCGTCGCGCAGATCCCGGCCCTGCCGCTCGTGGCCGATTTCGAGCGGTTGCCGATGAGCCGGAGCGTGGATGGGCGGCAGGGGTGGGCGGTTCCATGGGGAGGGGCGTTCACCCAAACCCAGACCGTCCACAACGGACTGTGCGCCCTGGCTGTGACGGGGAGGGAGAGTCTCGTCTTCTTCAACTGTGCCGAACGCACCAACGAGGTGGTGTGGGTCGACTTCGCCATCCGCCCCGCGTGGTCGGAGGGCGAATCCACGAACGCACTGCCGCCGCTGGCCACGGTGGCGTTCCAGGTGCGAAGCAACGGCCTGCTGCGCGTGTACGACGGGAACACCGGCGGCTGGATCCCGCTGGCGCATGAGCCGCTGCCGACGGATACCTGGTCGCGCATCTCCATTTGCGCCGACGGGGGCAGCCGGCGGTGGTCGCTGCGGTTGAACGACGCGGAGATCGGTGCCGGCCTGGGGTTTGCCCATCCCACGTCGGTGTTTTCGGGCGTTTGCTTCCTTCACGACGCCGCGGCGCCGACGTTTGTGGACAATCTGAGCCTTTCTCCGGACGCGCCGGCGGCGGACGCCGACCGGGATGGATTGCCGGACGCGTGGGAACAGGTGTTCGAGTTGAATCCAGCCGATCCGTCGGATGCCGGGCTGGATCCAGACGGCGATCTGTTCGCCAACTACGAGGAGTGGCGCGCGGGCACGTCGCCGAACGAATGGAACGCGTCGTCGACGGAGACGATTCACGCGGAGGCGGTCGTGGGGGCCGCAGGGATGCCGCTGGACGGGTGGACGCGGACCAACGCGCTGCACCGGCATGACCGGTGGGTGGGGGACATGCTGCTGATCGCGACGAACCGGGCGCCGTTGCACTTCCTGACGTGGACGAGCAACACCTATGCCTTCTGGGGAGTAACGGAGGCCACATCGCCCCTTCCCCCGTGTACGGGCGTGGTGGAAAACCTGGGCACCCGCATCAGCGACGAGGCGCAAATCCTGCTTCAGGGGCCGCTCAACGCGCGGTATCGCGTGATGCTGGATGCGGGCACGGGCGAGTTCAGCGTGGAATGGGCCGGGTTCAGCGACGCGGACGGGGACGAGATGATGGACGAATGGGAGCAGTTCCGTTCTGGCGATCCCACGGCCCTGACGCCCTGCGGCAATCCGGACGGGGACGCCTATCCAAACCGGGCGGAGTATTTCCGGGGAACGGATCCGTTTGCGCGGGATCCCTATTCGGGATACGCCTCCGTTTCCCTGGCGGGCAGCTTCAACGGTTGGTCCACGACCCAGAGCCCCATGGCGTTGGTGGGCGAGCATGTCTGGCAAAGCACCCTGTGGAGGAGCGCGCAGACAACGACCTTCAAGTTCGTGGCGAATGGCGCGTGGGAAGTGAACTGGGGCGACAACCAGCAGGCGACGAACCGGTTATCCTTCTTGGACGTGGCCGACATGGATGGGGCCAACATCGAGGTGGTCACGACCCATTCCGGATATATCACCCTCACCTTTCACGACCAGACCCGGAAATATGCCCTCGTGGACCACGCGGTGGATGCAGATTGGGACGGCATTCCGGATGCCTGGGAAGTGGCGCACTACACAAACAGCGCGTTGCACGGGGAATCGGGGGATCCGGATGGAGACGGCTGGGTGAACGCGGCGGAATATCTGGAGAACCGCGATCCGCTCGTGGCGGACGCGGGCATCACCACCAACGGCCGGATCAACGTGGTCGGGAATTTCTCGGGCTGGAACACATCGTTGAACGCGATGGAGCCGGTGGGCAACCACCTGTGGCGACTGGACCGGGCCTTCACCAACCTGGCTGCTGCCGAATTCAAGATCGTGGCCAACGGCGACTGGGGGACGGCCTGGGGAGCCACGAACGCCGCCGCGTTCGCGCTGCCGTTGCAAGCCCTCGGGAACATCCAGGGCGGCTCGCCCAATTTCAAGTCCGCCGGGCCTCTCGACGGGGTGTATCGGTTCACGTTCAACGAGGCCTGCGGGCTATGCACACTCGATTACGCGCCGCACTTTCTCCTGCATCAGGCGCCGGAATGGAAGGCGGGTGCGACGAACCGCGCCGTGGTGCTGAAGTGGTTCAGCTCGTCGGACCAGACGTACGCATTGCATGTCTACACCAATCTGCTGGCGGAGCCGGAGTTGCTGCGTGCGGGCATCCGCGCGACGCCGCCGCTCAACGTGGTCACGCAGGCCGTGGATCCGGCATCGCGCCTAGGAGTCTTCCAGGTCCGGGTGGAGAAGTAGGAGAAGGAGGCCGCGGCGGTTCACGCAGCGGTCGGTGGCATCTACGGCACAATCCAGTTCCGGTCTCTTGCGATGCGTTCCTACCTGAAGCCCGGCAGGGCGTCGAGGTCGAGCGTGGCGAAGAGGTCGGCGAGGGTTTCAGCGCGGCGGATCTGGATCACGGAGCCGTCGGGACGCAGGAGCAGTTCGGCGGAGCGGGTCTTGCCGTTGTAGTTGTAGCCCATGGCGTGGCCGTGGGCGCCGGTGTCGTGGATGACGAGCAGGTCGCCCATGGCGATTTCGGGGAGCGCGCGCTGGATGGCGAACTTGTCGCAGTTTTCGCACAGGGGGCCGACGACATCATAGGTGTGCGTGGCGGGCGCGTTTTCCTTGCCGAGGACGGTGATGTGGTGATAGGCGCCGTACATGCCGGGGCGCATGAGGTTGGCCATGGAGGCATCCACGCCGATGTAGGAGCGGTAGGTTTCCTTGCGGCGCAGGGCGCGGGTGACGAGCCAGCCGTAGGGGCCGGTGATGCAGCGCCCGCACTCCATGTTGTAGGCCAGCGGGTCGAGTCCGGCCGGGACGATGATCTGGTCATAGAGCTGGCGCGCGGCGCGGGCGATGACGGCGTAGTCCACCGCCTTTTGTTCGAGACGGTAGGGGATGCCGATGCCGCCGCCGGTGTTGATGAAGGAGATGCGGATGCCCAACCGGTTTTTGATTTCGACCACGAGGTCGAAGAGCATGCGGGCGGTTTCGACGTGGTACTGCGCGTCGAGTTCGTTGGAGACCACCATCGTGTGGAGGCCAAAGGTTTTGGCGCCGAGGTCGCGGGCCTTGGCATAGGCGGCGAAGAGCTGGTCGCGGGTGAGGCCGTATTTGGCTTCCTCGTGGTGGCCGATGATGGTGTTGCCAGCCTTGGCCGCGCCGGGATTGTAGCGGAAGCAAATCGTTTCGGGCATGGAGCCCGTGGCGGCGACGAGCGCATCGATGTGCGTGAGATCGTCGAGGTTGATGAGGACGCCCAGGCGGCGCGCCTCGCGGAATTCGCTGTCGGGCGTTTCGTTGGAGGTGAACATGACGCGGCTGCCCGTCAGACCGACGGTTTCGCAGAGGCGGAGCTCGGCGAGCGACGAGCAGTCGGCGCCGAAGCCTTCGTCGGCGAGGATCTTGAGGAGGAAGGGATTGGGGGTGGCCTTCACGGCGAAATATTCGCGGAAGCCGGGGAAAACGGAAAAGGCTTCGTTCAGCTTCCGGGCATTGGCGCGGATGGCCGCCTCGTCATAGAGGTGGAAAGGGGTGGGGAAGCGTTGCGCGAGGGCTTCGGTTTGAGCGAGGGAGAGGGGGAAGGTTTTCATTGAATTAAGAATGTAGAATTATGAATTCAGAATGCAGGAGCAAGTTTTCCACGGTGTGGAAAACATTTTTCCACAGTGTGGAAAAGTTGGGCTGTTTTTTTCCATAGTGTGGAAAACCATACGCAATTTTTTCCACACTGTGGAAACTTTTTTTCCACGGTGTGGAAAACGGAGCTGGTGGGGCGGATGGACGGGGGGGGCGAGGGGGCCCTGGAGCAGGAATACACATGCGATTTTAATGATTTTGGTGTTGCGCGGGTGGTGGGGGGGTGAAACTCTATCCTTCGTCTGGCATGGCGATGCTTGGGTTGCGTTTTCACATTTGCAGCAACGACTGTCGCAAAGGCCGCAACCCGGTTTCGTTTCCAGTCAACAGCATATGAAAATGAAGTGGGTTGCTTTGTTTTTCGCTTGGGTTGGGATGATGGCCGTTGCGTTGCTTCAGGCACAGGCTGCGGTTCTGAAGGTCGATTCCTCCGCCGACATGGATCAATGGCAGGAAATACCGGCTGGACTGATAACGGCGGGTGCGGGAGGAATCGAGGTGGCGGACGATGGAGGTCCGCGGGAATTCTTCCGGCTCCGGTTGGAAAGCGCGGCAGGCGGGAGTGTGGTTCCTGTAGCCGAGGTGGATTCCGTGCGAGTAGGCGTGGCGCAGGATTTTCTCGGATCGTTTGCGAGCGACACCAACTCCATTGATCCCGAAGAAGGGGGGAACGGCGCTCCGGCGGAAGCCGCATGGATCGGGGCCAGCGATCTGGAAATCGACGACTATGCGCGTCCCATCTACGACCCGGCCGTGGATGCCGGCCTGACGCCGGCCTACTACGAGTTCAAGGTTGTTCGGCGCTTGCCGACTGCCACGGAGGGTGGCCGGAAGGGCGATAAACGCTGGGTGCCCAACGATCCATCTTCGGGAACAACGGATGCGGGCTATCTGCTGGTTTCGGCTACGCCGAGCGACTTCCCGGTGGTTTCTTTTGCGATGGAAGGGCCCACGTTGGTTGAGAGGCTTCAGAATCTGGTGGGGTCGGCCGCCTTCCGGGCGGTTCGCTACGGGCCTTCGTTTTTGGCGGCCGAAGATGTCTCCGGCAATCTGATTGGCAATCTCGGTTCGGTGCCGCACATCGTGGATCCGGCGGTCAGCAACATCGGGAGCCAAGTGTTTTATGGGGAAGACGACGGGACGGCGGGCGTCAGCAACTATCCCGCCTATGATGCCCAGCCTGCGGGTTCCTATGCCGAGTTCAAAAGCGCATACCTGAACAACGGTTTCTTTATCCAGGTGCGGAGCAACCGCGCCGCGGCGGCCGGTTCGGCCTGGGATGCCCAGGGATCTCTGGAAGCTTCGGCTATCGAAATCGTGACCAACAGCGATTCCGTATTCTTCGACGACATGCAGTTCACGGCGGCCGAAGTGGACGACAACAATCTGATCCTTGATGTTGCCATTCTTCCCACAGGCGGAGTCCAGCTTTGGGGCGGTCCGGACACAGGCAAGACCGCGTTGCGGCTGGTCGACACGAACGGGTATTCCTTTGTGTATTCCCTCAGCGTGGTTTCCAGTTTAAAGCCGAAAAAAGGGTTTTGGTGCGGCAATTGGAGCAACTGGCGCTGGATCTGGAGTCAGCGCGAAGAGTTGCAGTGCATGTATCAACAGTATCGCGGAACGGAAGCGTCCAGCGTGGGCATGTGCACGCCCAGCGGGTGCGGCCCCACGGCCTGGGCCATGCTGTATGGCTATTGGGATCGCCGCGGATCTCCACGCTTGATCGGTGATTACGCCCGGAACGATGCGCCAGCGAACAACAACACCACCAGCGTGCGCGACTGCACGAAATACGTCTATGACCGGGTGGGCATCTTGTGCGCCGGCAGCGGAACCGCCACGATGCCGTGGACGATGGATGCAGGCCGTTTATGGGCTCAATACCGCGGGGCGGGCATGTTCATTTCCTGGCGGTGGTGCTATCCCGGCCTCGGCGGGGCACCCAGCGAATGGGCTCGGAGTTCGCTGAGCCAAGGCTATCCGTCGATCATAGGCATTGGCTATTTCAGCCATTATCCGCTGGCCATCGGCTATATCGAACGCGTGAAGCGGTGCTCGATTGGAAGCGACGAATACCAACGGATGTTCTGGTGCAACATGGGCTGGGGCGGGGCCAAGCAGTGGGAAATGGACAACAACATTTGGTACGGCACGGTGGCGCGCTTTTGGTAGGGCGAGGCGTACCCGCCGAGTCGGTTCAGTCCTGAGCCGCAGATGCGCTCAGGACTGATCCCTATGGGGCTTCCATGCGCTGAACGAACTGGTCGCGGTGGGACTGGAGCTCTTCCGGGGAGGGGGGAGGGAGGAGGGGTTGGGCGGCAGGCGTGGAGCGGCGGCCCGACGAGCCGCCGTCGGCGGCGCAGGGATCGATGGTGGTGCCGTTTCCTTCGAGGCAGGAGGTGGCGAGCAGGGAGAGCGCGGCGGCCGAAAGGAGGATGCCCAGGCGTTTGCAGAGGGGGATGGTTTTCATGTTCGATCCTTATTTTTCGGTGGTGACCTTGTAGAACGAGAAGGGTCTGGGTGTGGAATCGGTGTAGACGTTCACGGCGGGAGAGGCGGGGATGTTGCTCTCCAGAGGCACGTAGTCCGTCGAGGCGTTGGTGGCGAGCCAGACGGTGTAGAGGCGGTTGGTGAAGCTGGTCCAGCGCAGGATGTTTCCGCCGCCGCCCGCTTCCGAGGAGGCCTCTTCCTGGAACATGGGGGTGATGTCGCGCACAACGTAGGTGGTGACGCCCTCGACGGTCTGGGAGTCCACGACGACGTTGGGTTTGGTGCCGGGGACGAAGGTGGGGAGGAGGGTGCCGGAGGGATCGCGGTAGACTTCCATGGAGCTGCCGTCGGATAGCTGAATCAACGTTCGGGACTCGGTCTGGCCGGTGTCCAGATTTCGTTCGACGTCGATCACGATGCCGGTGATGGAGAGGCCGGTTTCCGCGCGCAGGAGGGCGTCGCCGCAGCGCACGGCCAGGGAGTCGCCGCCTTCTTCCACTTGGTAGCGGTGCTGCTGGGTGCGGACGGGGGCGCCGGAGCGGGAGTCGATGGTTTCGACGAGGGTACCGGAGAGCGTGGTGGAGGTGCCCATGTCGAGGAGGATTTGACCAGCGGTGTTTTCCGCCACGCGGACGGTGGAGCTTGGGGCCATGGCGAGGCGGGCGAGATCGAGGGAGACGGTTCGCAAGCCGCCGTTGGCCGGCGTGTTGGTTCCGGAGGCGGAGAGCCGGGCGTCGAGCTGGGCGTCGCCGTCGAGGACGATGCCGCCCAGGATGTCGAGGGTGGCCCCGCCTTGGATGAGGCCGTTGGAAATGGAGCCGGAGAGGTCGGCGTGCCAATCGTCTTCGTCGCTGCCGGTGAAGGCATGGACGAGGGCTTGGGCGATGCCGGAGGCTCCGCCTTCGACGTGGATGCTGCCGCTGACGCGTTGGGCGCGGAGGCCGAGGGCGGCGTCTTCGGCGATGTGGACGAGGTTGCTCCACGCCACGTGGTTTTCGCCGGACACCCCGGTGGTGGCTTCGAAGGAGCCGTCGAGCAAGTCGGCATAGCCCTGGGCCCAGAGTTCGCCGCCCATTTGTTCATCCGTGGGGGCGGCGCGGCGGCCGCCGGAGGAAGCGGGATTCCAGCTCAGGACGCCGTTTTTGCGGAGGCTGAGGTCCCATTGGTTGGTAATGGATTTGGCCTGCAATTTGCCGCAATTGGCGACGACGAGCTTGCGCTGGCCCGCGCCATTGGGAGCGGCGTTGGTTTTGAAGGCGGCGGCGCTGCTGAACTGAACCTTGCAGCCATCCACGCCGAAGCCGGCGGTTTGGCTGGCGAAGGGGGGGCGCGGCATGGCCATGTCGGCCATCATCATGGAAAGGAAGGCGGAGGAGGGGCCGGTGATGCCTACATAGGCGGCGTTGGTGGCGAGGATGGCGGTGGCGGGGGCGAGGACGAGGCCGGAGGGATGGAGCAGGGTGCTGCCCATGACGTCGCCGGGGCCGACCTGGATGCCGAAGAAATCGGTATAGATGGCGCCTTCGATGGCGAAGGTGCGGCGGAAGCCGGTTTGAGGGGCATAGGGGGCGGAGAGGACGGCGTCGGTGAAGTTGCTCGATGCGGTGCTCCAGTTGGTGTAGGGCGCTTGCGGGGTTTGGCCGGTTTGGGCAATGAAATAGGTGTTGGCCTCCTGGAATTCATAGGCGCCCATGTCGACGGTGCGGTTGACGATGCGGGGGTTGCCGGCCAGATCGAGGGAGGGAACGAGAGTGGGGGCGGAGGAATTGTTGCCCGCGTCGATGCAGGGGGAACCGGCTTCGAGGGCGAAGTTGCCGATGGAGGCATCGAGGAAGAGGGGAGCGTTGGTGGTGTTGCCGTTGACGCCGTCGACGACGCCATGGTCCGCGCAGGTGTTCCGGACCACGGCATTCAGGAACTGGCCATTGTATGTTGTGGATCGATTGCTCCAAGCAATGCAGTTGTTGGCTTCACCTTCGAACAGGGCCGCGCCATAGGCGGCATAGTTGTTGTAGATGGTGCAGTTGTTGAGAACGCTGGCCATCGAGGCGGCACCGTTTCCTCCCTGATGATCGGTCAGCAGGCAATTGTTGAGGGTGGAGCGAAAGACGCCCGGGGCGCGGTCGCCAAGCCGTTCATTGCGATTGGCGATGATGCGGCAATAGTGGAGGGTGCTTCGCCAGGCGCCACCGCCATCGGGGCTTTGGTTTTCGCGCAGGGTGGAATTCCAGATGGTGCCGCCATAGACGCCGCCGCCGACGGCCGCGCGATTTTGGATGACCACGCAGTCGGAGATGCTGGCGCCGGACTCCAGATAGGCGCCGCCGCCGGAGAAGGTGATGTTGGCATCACGGACGGTGAAACCGGTCAGGCGGCTGCCGGGGGCCAGATAGGCGCCGCGGATGCCGTTGGTGGCGGCGAGGGTGGTGAAACTTGCGCCGTTGGCGGAGAAGAGGCTGACGCCGTTGGTGAGGCTGAGGCGGCAGGGGCCGCCGGCGTTGGTGGTGGCGCCGGTGGCGTAGACGCCGTTGCTGGCGGCGACGCACATGCCGGGCCAGGAGGCATCGACGGCGGGCTGGAGGTTGCGCTTGGCGGAGGCCCACGTGAGGCCATCAGCGGAATCGTTGCCGTTGGTGGAGACGTATTGGTGGCGGCTTTCGCGTGCGCCCATGTCGACCGCGGCGCCGATGATGCGCGGGTTGCCGGCCAGATCGACGGGAGTGGCGTTGGTGGGTGCGTGGGCGTTGCTGCCCGCATCGATGCAGGGAGAGAAGGGGCTGAGCACGAAATTCTCGGCGGAGGCGTCCACGAACAGGGGGTTGTTGGTGACGTTGCCGTCCACCCCCGGTTCGATGCCGCGTTCGACGCAGGAATTGGCGACACCAGAACTGATGATGTCCACTTCTCCACCGTTGCCCCAGACGATGCAATTGACGAGGCCGCAGACCCGGACGGCGCCGCCTCTGGAGGTATATCTAGACCAGCTCCCAACGAGGGTGCAATTATTGAGGACGCATTCTTCCGCCGCGCCACCGTAGGTACCAGCGACGTTGTTGATGAGGAGGCAGTTGTTCAAGGTGCAACGATAGGCACCGCCGCCCGGAGTGTTTATTGAGTCGTTTTCGCGCAGGACGCAGTTGTTCAGAATGACGCCACGCGCGCCGCCGCCCCATGCCCCCTTGTTATTTCGTACGATGCAGTTGGAAACGGTGCCGCCATCGCCCCAGATGCCGCCGGTTATCACGCCAGCGCCGCCGGTGACGGTGAAGCCGGACAAGAGGCAAGTTTCCTGCATGTAGACGACGCGCACGCCATAGGTGCCGACGATCGAGGTGACTTCGGGGCCGTTGACGGCGACCAGGTCAATGCCGTTGGTGAGGCTGACGCGGTTCGGGGATTCGCCAAAGACGTTTCCGCCGCCGGCA
>CAYNHA010000084.1:0-12582 GCA_964397035.1 uncultured Verrucomicrobiota bacterium | reverse complement strand
TTGAGAAGCGTTTCGGAACGGGTGCCATCGGTGCGAATGCGGCAGAGTTTGCTGCTGAGAGCTTCCAAGGGGCTGCCGCTGGTGAAATAGATCCAGTTGCCGGCCACAAGAGGACGGAGTACCTGTGCGCGGGAGAGAAGTTGGGTTTCCGAGCCGTCGATGCGGGTGCGGAACAGGGGTCCCCATCCCTGCGTATAATAGATCCAGTTGCCAGCCACCTGAATGGAGGTGGACCCTTGATTGTCGAGGCGAACGGGAGTTCCGCCTGCGGCCGGAACACGGTAAAGACAGCCCAGTTGCTTTTTTGAATTTGCAGCGAGATCGCGGGAGCTGGCGAAATACAACCAATCACCGTCGACCGCGAATTCCTCGACGGGTTCGTTCAAGACGAGGACGGGTGTGCTGGCGCCGGGATCCCAGCGTTCAATTCCGCCGGTTTCTCCATCACGCTCAAGAAAGACGGAACCGTTGGCGCCGCGGACGGCTTTTCCGATCGGCATGGTGGAGAGGGATTGAACATCACCCGATGCAAGATCCAGTTTCAGTGAGGCGGGATTCTGGGGATCGCCGCCGTTGAAGAAAACGGAAGTGCCGGTGGCAATGAACCCGGTTTTTGTTCGTGGGATGGATACATCGGCGATTTTTTCGGCGGGGGCGCCATCCATGGGAATTCGATACAGTTCGTCGAGAGTCCAGTCGAACGTGGGAGTGTTTTCGTTGTGAAAGACGCCAAAGTAGGTGGCCGGTCCGTCGAAGCCCAGCAGGGAAGCATGGGCGACATCGGCCAGTTTTTCGCGTGAAGAACCGTCGGTTCGGATTCGGTAGAGGCGTTCTTCGTCCTGGCGGTTCTCGTAGTACAGCCAGCCGTCGCGATAATGAAAGTAGGCTGCCGTGTCGGGACCGATTCGCACGGGTTGAAGGGGGGAAGCGCAACCGGCAACGGCGATCCACAGAGCCACTCCGAACGGAAGACAGAGGAATCTGTTCATGCGAGGCAGGATAGTGGGTTGATGAGGCAAACACAATCCGGCATTGCGGGTTGCGAGTCGTTTGACGCCGAAGTCCATCTGGGGTAGCTTGGGGATTCTGGAAAAAGGAAAACAGCATGAACGTGAATTCAAATTCCATCCGTTGGGCCTTGTGGCTGGCGCTGGCCATCCTACCGTGCCCCGTCATGGCCTGGGGACCCGAGGGGCACGAAATTGTTGCGGATATTGCCGAAGCCTATCTGACCCCGGCGGCCAAGGAGAAAGTGGAGGACATTCTAGGGTCCAAAAAACTGGGGGATCCTGACATCGCGGTCTGGGCGGACCTGATTCGGGGCAATAAGGAGTATGGAGAGGCGTATCCTGGAAACGGACGCTGGCACTATGTGGATTTCGATGCCGCGAAGCACTACGACGAAAAGTTCGAGCTGGAGTTGCCCGAGGATGGGCAGGATGTGGTATCGCAGGTCGCCCGCTGGCGGGATGAGTTGGCTTCGAAGGACATTTCTCCGGAGAGGAGGCTGGATGCCCTGCGCTTCCTGGTTCATTTTGCGGGTGACCTCCACCAGCCCATGCACTGTGCCTACCGCTATGGAGACATGGGCGGCAACATGATTCCGGTGGATTCCTTCACAGGGCGCAATTATTCCTTTGATCTCCATACGCCGATGGATTATTCCCAAAGCATCCATAGCGTTTGGGACGAAGCCCTGGTGCTCGAATTGGTCGCGGGGCGCAATCCAAGAATGGTGGCTCGCGAGTTGCGCAAGGAGATCATTCCCGAGAAGGCCGACCGCTGGATTCAAGAGCCCGTCTTCCACTGGGCAACCGACAGCTATTGGCTGGCGCGCAAGCAGGCCTACCGCTGGACAGATGGAACCAGCCTGCCCTACAAATGGGCGCGACCTGGAATGGAAATGACCAGCGAAAACTACATTGATTCCCATTTGCCCATTGTTCGCGAACAACTGCAGAAAGCGGGGGTGAGGCTGGGACTCCTGCTCAATTCGGCGCTGGATCCCGCCTACAAGGTTCCGACTGCACCGGGTAACCCTTTGGAATAATCGCGGCTTTCCTGTTCCCCGGAACTTGTTTTTTCCGGTCACTTGGTCCACCTTGCCCGCATGGACCGGTGTATTCAGGCCAGAAGACTCGATCGCAGTCGACCCTGTATTAAATGGGTGGTTGGGATCGCCTTCTGGTTGGCGACTTTGATTGGAGCCGGGGCGGCGCTCCCGGCGGAGAGGTTTGAGGAAACGGTCTTTCCTCCTGCGGGATGGACAAATTCAGGAATCACCACGGTTTGGAGCCGGTCCTCGGGTGTGTCCGGATATGGAACGGGAACAGCTTCCGCCAGAGCCAATTTCTACAATGTCAGTTCGGGAACGGGTGTGCTGGAGACGGCGGTCTTCGAAGCCTCGGCGGAAGGGGAGGCGCTTGCCTTTGATTTTGCCTATGCCACCTATGGAGGAGAGATGGACCGGTTGCAGGTCTATGCCTCCACCGACCAAGGCGCGACGTATTCCCTGCTGGCCGACCTGGCAGGCGGAACAACGGGTGTTCTCAATACGGCCGGTTCTCAAACGGCGCTTTTTGTGCCGACCGCCACGGAGTGGAAATCGCAAACGATCGCCCTTCCGTCCGGGGTCAACCGCATGAGATTCGATGCGGTCAGTGCATACGGAAACAATCTGTATCTCGACAATGTGCAGGTGTTCGACGGTTCCCATGTCGTGGATCTGGTATTGGAGTTGTCCGATGCGCCGGATCCTGTCGCGGTGGGAAGCAACCTGACGTATGTGCTATGGGTTTCCAATGCCGGTCCAACGGTGGCGGAGACTGTTTGCCTGACCAACATGTATCCGGCGGGATCGATTCTGGTCTCTATGGAGTCTAGCCGGGGAACCTGGACCACAAACGGAAACCGATTGGTTGGTCAACTGGATTCCATGGCCGTCGGTGAATCCGCGCAGGTGAGGATGGTGGTTCAACCCCAGTCCAAAGGCATGGTGACGAACATCGCGGAGGTGTCCACGTCGAGTCCAGACTGGCAGGTGGCCAACAATCGGCGGATGGCGACGACCTGGGTGGATGTGGAAGGAGGAATCCTGTACTTCAACCCGGCGTCCTATGCCTTGGATGAGGATCGGGGACTGGTCACCCTGACGGTTTCCCGCACGGGAACCGTTGTGGGGGAGATTTCGGCGGATTATGAAACCGTGGATGGCACGGCGGTGGCGGACAGCGACTACATGGCCCGCAGTGGTACGCTGACATGGAGCAACGGCATGACAAGCGCCCGGTTGACGATCCCCCTCCTGAACGATTCCATTGCAGAGGGGCTGGAAGCGTTTTCTGTGCGTCTACTGAATCCAGGAGGCGGTGCCGCGCTGGGAGCCGCCAGCAACGCGACGATCCAGATCCGTGACGAAGACGGCTTGACTGTGATGCCGTTCGAGGAAGGGTTTGAATCCGGGGTGTTCTCCAACTATTGGTCGACCTATACGACCGGCGGCGCCGGTCCCCAAGTGATTGCCACCAATGGCCCGCATGGTGGAACACGGCATGTGAACATGAACGGCGATGGCCTGTCCTATTCGCTCAATGAATTGGTGTTGAGTGCGAACTTGAGCGGGCAAGAGGGCGTTTACCTCCGGTTCTGGCACAAGCGGTTCCCGTATGAGTCGGACAATGCCATGAGCGATTCCTTCAAGGGTCATTCGTATGCCGATGGCGTGGCGCTGAGCACGGATGGAAGCAACTGGTTCAGGGTGCACGGACTGGCATTGGCCGACACCGGGACGAATGAATACCGGCAATTCGATGTGGCGCTGGATCCGGTTCTGGCCGCCAATGGATTGAGCTTTTCAGACCGCGTTTTCATCAAGTTCCAGATGTACGGATACTACTACCCGCCGGGATATGGGCGGTTCTTCGACGACATCTCCCTGTACACGCAAAGCGGGAATTTGCGTTTTGCCGGGCCCTCCTGGGAGGTGGCCGAAGGCAGCGGTTCCGTCACGCTGACCGTGGAGCGCGTCCAGGGGGACTCGGGCGAGGTGAGCGTGGACTACGCCACCTTCGATGGCACGGCGGAAGAGGGGTTCGATTATTCGGGTGCGACGGGCTCCCTGGTGTTCACCAATGGCGTTCGGCAACAATCCCTGGTTGTTCCGATTCTTCCGGATACCGATGACGAACCGATGGAAACATTTGTTGTGCAGCTTCTGCATCCATTGGGTGGAGCCAGCCTGCTGACTCCGACGCAGGCGGTGGTTTCGATCGTGGACGACGACGGACCCGGCGAACTGGCTTTTGCATCGTCGCAGTACACGGAGGCGGAAAGCGGCGGGCTGGCCTCCCTTGCCGTGATCCGCCGCCATGGATTCGATGGCGAGGTGTCGGTCTATTGGAGTACACAGGCTGGCACGGCGACGCCGGGAGCGGACTATGTGGAATCCACCGGAACCGTGATCTTTGCCGACGGGCAGACCGAAGCCGTTTTCGAGGTTCCCCTGCTGGATGATGCGCAGATGGAAGGACCGGAAACGGTTCAGCTTGTTCTCCATGATCCAACCGACGGAGCAACGATTGGTTCGCCAAGCCAGGCCTGGCTGACCCTTCAGGATGACGAAGCACCACGTGCGGACTTTCCGTTCTACACCGGATTCGAGTCCGGGGTTTGGTCCAACTATTGGACGTTCCGTTCGTCCGGGGCCGGCCGTATGCAGTTGATCCAGTCGACCAATGCATTTGAAGGCGGTCGGTGCCTTCTCATGGATTCCACCAACGGTGCGGGCCTGAACGAGGCAACCTTGACGGTGGATCTGGCCGGGCAGACCTGCGTGGTCTTCCGTTGCTGGGTACGTGATTTTTCGGATGCGGCCCACCCGATGCCGGAAACCTTCACGGATTCCACGCCCGCCGACGGCATTGCCATCAGCGCGGACGGGCTGGCTTGGCACCGGTTGGTGGATCTGGCCGCCCTTGGAAATATGACCGTCCATACGAATCTCGTGGTGGATCTGGCGGCCGTTGCCGAGCAAAAAGGAATGCCGTTGACCTCGACGTTCCAGATTCGTTTCCAGCAATACGACAGCGGCCCGTTTCCAACGCGCGGCCGGGCCTTCGACCACATCAGCGTGACGTCTCTGCCGTCCGAGCCCGTCACCGTGATTCGTGCCCAGGGATTCGAGGGCGAAACGGGTGACACCTGGGGCTGCCGGATCGTGCCGGCGACCGGCCAGATTGCCATCCGCAGCGACCGGAAGGCCAGCGGCAGCCGGTCTCTCCGCCTTGTTGGCACCAGCAACCAGAATGTCGACCCATACGTGGAATTCGACAATGTTTGGATTGGTTCCCACAATCATGTTCGGCTTTCGGTGGCCTTCAGTGCATCGGGAGTAGACACGGACGATGATCTGTATCTGGATCTTTCCTACAACAATGGCGTCACCTGGACCGGTGCCGGTTCCATCAAGCTGGTGGATGGATACAGCAATGCCGAGATCCCCTTTGGGGCGACAAACGCATACAATCCCACCACGGTTTCCAACAATCCGTGGGTGGTGGAGATTCCGGCAGGGCAGGCCCAATTGAAGGTGAGACTGCGCTTTGACGAAGCCACCGGAAAAAACAATGCCAGCGACCTGTATTTCATCGACGACGTGGTGCTGAGCTACCTGCCGACTAACCAGCCGCCCGTGCTGGTGCCGATTCCCGATCAGACGGCGCTGGTCAGCAACCGCCTGGTTTTTGCGGTGGTGGCGACCGACATTGACCGGAGCCTTGTCACGCTCTCAGCCAGCAATTTGCCAGCGGGGGCGGTGTTTGCTCCGTTGACGGGGCTGGCGCCGCTGACCAATGTCTTTGAATTCACGCCGGAGGAAAGCCAAGGGGACAGCACCTATCCGGTGGTCTTTTACGTGTCGGACGAGGATGGATATAACGCGCAGACCGCGACGATCCGGGTGCTGGACCGGGTGGTGACGTTTTCGACCAACCGCTTGTTCGCGGAAGAAGGGGGCAGCGACGTTGGGCTGAGGGTCCGTCTCTCTCGGCCTGCGGATGCAACGGTGCCGCTGTCGATTTCGGGGCTGGCTGTATTGGACGAGGACTACCGCCTCTCCAGCACCAGCCTCACGTTTTCTGTGGAAGGTACGAACGAACAATTCATCGCCGTTATGCCGTTGAACGATGTCTTGCCGGAAGGCCCCGAGAACATTCGTTTGGCGGTCGCAAGCAGTCCCGGAATCGTTCCGGGCGATGACGGGTGCGAACTGTATATCCGCGACGATGACAGCGTCACGCTGGCCACCGCCAATTTGACCAGCGGGGGCAGCGCCATCTACGATGGCCCCGGCCAGCGTATTTTGCAGGCCGTGCCCGCAGACGTGGTGGCCATACAGGAATTCAATGTGACGGATGCAGGCGGCCACCGGGCTTTTGTGGATCGGTTTTTCGGGACCAATTTCTTCTACTGCGTTCAGCCCGATGGAAACCTGCCCAATGGAGTCATCAGCCGCTGGCCCATTCTGGCGTGGGGCGAGTGGGAAGATCCGCAGGTCAGCGACCGTGAATTCGTGTGGGCCACCGTAGGGGTGCCCGGAGGCCGTCCCCTTCACGTGGTGTGCGTTCATCTGCATTCATCGGGCGGTTCTTCTTCGCGGCAACTGGAGGCCACCTTGCTTACCAACTACATGGCCCAGGCGGGATTTCATCCGTCGGATTATGTGGCGCTTTGCGGCGACCTGAACATCGAAAACCGGTCCGAAGCGGCGTTGTTGACCCTGCGAACGCTCTTGTCGGATGATCACAAGCCTGCCGATCAGTTGGGCGACATGGATACCAATCAGAACCGCAACAAGCCGTTTGACGTGGTCCTGCCGATTCCGTTCATGGATGCCCGCCATCAAGCCGTGCCGTTTGGAGGACTGATTTTTCCGGAAGGATTGGTTTTCGATACCCGGCTCTGGAGTGCGGCCACCATTCCCTTTCCCGCGCGAGTCTCCGATTCTGGCGTCCTGAGCATGCAGCACATGGAGGTTGTCAAACTGTTTGGCCTGGACCGGGTCGTGACTCTTCTGGCCCGGCCTGGCGAAAATGGAACGGTGAGTCCAGACCGTTGCGAGGTTGGGCTGGGGTCGAATCAAACCTTCGTGCTGACGGCCGCGCCGTATTATCATGTCAGCCGTGTGGCCGCGAATGGAGAAGATGTCTGGACGCCGATGGGCCAGCCGGCCGAGCTGGCCTGGGTCTGGAGCAATGCCCAGGCCAACGCCTGGCTCGATGTGGCCTTCGCCGAAAACCTTACCGCCCAGCACGGCATTCCGGAGGCATGGCTGGCGTCGTGCGGGATCACGAACGGTTTTGATGAGGCGGAAGGGGAAGATCCGGACAGCGATGGGATTCCCACGTGGAAGGAGTACATCATGGGAACCCATCCCGGAACATCCAATGCCTGCCTCCAAGTGGATTCCATGGAGCTGGTTCGCGGGGAAGGCAACTCGGTCGTGGGGTATGTCATCGGGTGGCATGCCTCCACGGGCCGGGTCTATGAGCTGCAATACCAGGAAAACCTGCTGGATGGGGTCTGGTTGCCGATCGAGGGGCAAACCAATCTGAGGCCCTCGCAACCCTATGTGTCGGCGACCAATCTATTCCTGGATGGCGCCATGCGGATGATCCGGCTTCAGGTCCGCCATCCGTGAGATCGAATCGGGGTTGGATTCCTTTACAAAGACGGGCGAAAGGAATAGTATAACGCTCCAATTATGAAAGCAGTTGCACCAGGCAAATTGATCCTCAGCGGCGAGCATGCGGTGGTCTACGGACGTCCGGCGCTTGCGATGGCGGTAAACCGAAACGCCCAGGCCTTCATCACGATGGAGGGGGCGGAGGAAACCGTTTCGTTCGATCTTCCCAATTTGCAGGCGTCGAAGGAATCCTTCACGCTGCGGGCGCTGCGGGAATTCCATGGGCGCGTGTTGCGCAACTACGAGGAATTCCAGGCCGGCCGGCTGTCCATCCGCGAGGTGGTGCACAAGCCGGTGGACTTGTTCCAGTTTGCGTTCGTCACCATCATGGATGGCTTGCATCTCAAGATGGGGGGCGGCGTGAATGTGCGGCTGAACTCCAACATTCCCATCGGATGCGGGATGGGGTCCTCGGCGGCCACCATTTTGAGCGTGTTGCGCGGGCTGGGGCATTACTACCGCGTGGATTTTCGTCCGGAATGGTATTCCCGCTACAGCCTCGAAGTGGAAAACATGCAGCATGGCAAGGCCAGCGGGCTGGATACCTATGTCTCCATGCATGGCGGCTGTGTGCGCTTCCAGAATGGCGAGGCCCAGGAAATGCCGTTGCCGCGTGTGCCGCTCTACATCGTGAACACGGGGAAACCGCAGAGCACCACCGGCGAGGCCGTGTCGTCCGTGGCACGCCGTTTTGCCGCCAGCCATCCGGTCTGGGATGGCTTTGAAACGGTTGTGAACCACATGCAGAAGGCGCTGTTGCACGATGACCTGAAAGGCTTCCAGAAAGCCATGCGGGATAATCACCGGCTGCTGAACGATATCGGGGTGGTGCCCGGACGCGTCTGCGATTTCGTATCCGAGGTGGAGCAGGCGGGCGCGGCGGCGAAGATCTGCGGTGCCGGTGCCGTCACGGGGGACAACGCCGGAATGGTGCTGGTGGCCGCGCGCGAGACGCCCACCGAGCTGTGCGCCAAGTATGGCTATGAAATCATGACGGTGCGCCCCGATCCGCTGGGCGTTCGGTTGGTGTGATTTTCCCGTTATGACCTTGCGCGCCGTACAAGCCTCCGCGCCCGGAAGCCTCATGCTGATGGGGGAACACGCTGTTTTGCGGGGGCACCCGGCCATTGTGTGCGCCATCGACAAGCGCATGAGGGTCGAGCTGACGCCCCTTGAAGGCAAAACGATTCTTCTGCATTCCGCGCTGGGCGAGCACGAGACCTCGCTGGATGAGCTGGCCCACAACGAAAGTTTCCGGTTTGTGCTGGGGGCCATCCGATCCTGCCGCGAGGGAATGCAACAGGGCTTCCAGTTGGACATCCGTTCCGAAATGTCCCATCAGATGGGGCTGGGGTCCAGTGCGGCGGTCACCGTGGCCACCTTGGCGGCGCTGGCGGGCGCCCAGGGGAAGACGCCGGAACTTCACTGCCTGCTGGAGTGCGGCACGAAGATCATCCGCAAGGTGCAGGGTGGTGTGGGTTCCGGCGCCGATGTCGCCGCAAGCGCCTATGGAGGATGCCTGCGCTATTTCGCCGAGACGCAGGAAGTCGTGAAGTTGCCGATGACCCCGCAGTTGACCGTGTTGTATTCCGGAAGCAAGATGCCCACGCCCGAGGTGATTGCCCTCGTGGAGGAAAACCGCCAGAAGCAACCCGAGCTGTATGACGAATTGGACGAGCTGATCGGCCACACCGTGCAGCACGCGTTTGAAGCGGCGGCCCGCGGCGATTGGGAAACCATGGGCGGTCTCATGAACATCAATCAGGGACTGATGGATTCGCTCGGGGTGAACAATTCCAGGCTGGCGGAGCTGGTCTATGAACTTCGCGAAGACCCCAATATCCAAGGCAGCAAAATTTCAGGCTCCGGCCTTGGCGATTGCGTGGTCGGGCTTGGGAAATCCATGCGGCGCGACTGGGGCGTGCCCTCCCTTGCCGTGAAAGTGGATTTGGCGGGGGCGGTGGTGGAGGCGATTCCGTGACGCCTGCGCGGCACGCAGTCGAACGGATTCTGGCGGGCCGCACAGGGGCGGCCCAAACAAAAGCGGTGGTGTACGCGCCGGCCAACATCGCGCTGGTGAAGTACTGGGGCAAGCGCGACGAGGCGCTCAATTTGCCGGTGACGGGAAGCCTTTCGGTTTCGCTGGGGCCGCTGGGATCGCACGTGGAATTGGCGCAGGCCAGCGGGGCCGCCGATCTGGTTTGGCTCAACGGAAAAATACTGGATCCGGAAAAATCGTTCGCCCGCCGGGCCAGCGCCTTTCTGGATCTGTTCCGGCCCTCCGCCGGATTCCATTTCGAATTGAAGGCGAGGAACACCGTGCCCACGGCCGCGGGCTTTGCCTCGTCGGCCTCCGGCTTTGCGGCCTTGGCCAAGGCGGTGGATCAGTTCTTCGGCTATGGGCTTTCGGTGAAGGAGCTTTCGATCCTGGCGCGCATGGGGAGCGGCAGCGCCGCCCGCAGTCTGGAAAACGGGTTCGTGGAATGGCGCGCCGGAGCGGATGCCGACGGCATGGATTCCTATGCGGAACGGCTGGAGGCCGAGTGGCCGGATTTCCGCGTGGGGGCCCTGGTGCTGTGCGAGCACGAAAAACCCGTGGGCTCGCGCGAGGGAATGCGGCGCAGCGTGGAAACCTGCGAGTTTTACCGCGAGTGGCCCGGCCGCGTGGCCCGGGATCTGGCCGCCGTGAAATCCGCCATTGCCAGAAGGGACATGGCCGTGCTGGGCGAGATCGCCGAAGGCAACGCCCTGGCGATGCATGCGCTCATGATGGCCACCCGTCCGCCGATCGTCTATGCGCTGCCCGAAACCGTGACCGCCATGCGCAGGATCTGGGCCGCGCGGGCGGAGGGCCTGCCGCTGTGGTTCACGATGGATGCCGGGCCGAACGTGAAGCTGCTGTTCGAGGCCCGGGAGGAATCGCGTGTCCGCGAACGATTCCCCAGCGTCGAGGTGGTGGTGCCGTTTGGGTGACGAAAAAGTTTTCCACAGTGTGGAAAACTTTTTTCCACACTGTGGAAAACCGTGGAGCCGCGGTGGGGCGGCTCAGAGCGAGCGGTCGAGGATTTGGAGGGCCTGTTCGATCTGGGCGGGCTTCACGACCAGCGGGGGAACAAACCGCAGCACGTGATCGCCCGTGGCGATGCAGAGCAGGCCGTTCTCGCGCAGCTTGGCTTCGACGGGCTTGGCGGGGATGTTGAGCACGGTGCCCACCATGAGGCCCACGCCCCGCACGGCTTGGATGCAGGGGTGTTGGGCGGCGAGTTGCTTCAGTCCGTCCATGAGCCGGGCGCCCATCTGGACGGCGTTGTCGAGCAGGTGCTCCTTCTCGATGGTTTCCAGCGTGGCCAGGGCGGCGGCGCAGGCCAATGGATTGCCGCCGAAGGTGCTGGCGTGGTTGCCGGGCTGGAAGACATCGGAGAGGTGGGGCGCGACGGAGGCGGCGCCGATGGGGAATCCGCCGGCAAGGGCCTTGGCCATGGAGAAGCCGTCGGGCCGGACGCCGTAGTTCTGGAAACCAAACCATTTTCCGGTCCGGCCAATGCCGGTCTGGACTTCGTCGAAGAAGAGCAGGATTTTCTTTTCGTCGCAGAGGGCGCGCAAGCCGGTCAGGAACTCGGGGGTGGCGGGCAGGATGCCGCCTTCGCCTTGGACGGCTTCGCACAGGATGGCGACGGTGGCGGGGGTGACGGCCGCCTTCACCGATTCGAGGTTGTTGAACTCGGCGTACGAAAAGCCCGGCATCAGCGGCTCGAAGCCCTTCTGGTATTTGGTTTGCCCTGTGGCCGTCATGGTGGCGAGGGTCCGTCCATGGAAGGAGTTTTTCATGGTGATGATCTCGTGCCGTCCATCCAGGGAGCCCCATTTGCGGGCGAGCTTGAAGAGGCATTCGTTGGCTTCGGCGCCGGAGTTGCAGAAGAAGACTTTTCCGCCGAGGGAAATCTCGGAAATCCTCTGGGCCAGCCGGGGCTGGAGCTCGTTGTGGAAGAGGTTGGAGCAGTGCATCAGGATGCCGACCTGTTTCTGGACGGCGGCGACGACGGCGGGATGGCAGTGGCCGGTGTTGCAGACGGCGATGCCGGCCATGAAGTCGAGGTATTCCCTGCCGGTGTCGTCCCAGACGGAAACGCCGGAGCCGCGCACGAGGGTGAGCCCCGGCGCATAGGTGGGCATGACGAATTGGTGGTGCAGTTCTTTGGGGCTAGGGTGCATCGTTGACAATCTCCGTTCCGACGCCTTTGTCGGTGAATAGTTCGAGGAGCAGGGAATGCGGCAGGGCCGCGTCGATGATGTGGGTCTTGCGCACGCCGGCCTTGAGGGCCTTGAGCGCGCCGCTGATCTTGGGCAGCATGCCGCCGCCGATGATGCCGCGCTCGATGAGGCTCTCGACTTCCGAAAGGTGGAGCGTGCTCATCAGGGAGCTGCGGTCCTTGGGGTCGGCCAGCAGGCCGGGCACGTCGGACAGGAAGACCAGTTTGCGCGCCTTGAGGCGCTCGGCCAGGCCGGCGGCGGCGGCATCGGCGTTGATGTTGTAGATCTGGCGCGAGGCATCGGCGCCCAGGGGCGTGATGATGGGCGTGATGTCCGCTTCCAGATAGGCTTTGACGGGCTCGACATCCACGTGGGTGATTTCGCCCACGAGGCCCCAGTCGAGTTTCTCGCCGGTGTCGGGATCTTCGGCCGTGTGCTTGCGAACGGTGATGATGTCTTCGCCGTGGATGCCGCGGGCCTTGCAGCCGAAGCCGTTGAGGATGGAGACGAGCTCGGGGTTGACCTCGCGGTTGAGGACCTGCTCGACGATCTGCATGGTCCCGGCGTCGGTGACGCGCAGGCCCTTGAGG